>NZ_JBBGYS010000008.1:0-161767 GCF_037479595.1 Pseudomonas sp. MYb541
CAGTGTTCCAGGTTACCGAATATGGCGCAGCGGACGGGACTCGAACCCGCGACCCCCGGCGTGACAGGCCGGTATTCTAACCGACTGAACTACCGCTGCGCGTAACACATGAAGCGAATGGTGGGTGATGACGGGATCGAACCGCCGACATTCTGCTTGTAAGGCAGACGCTCTCCCAGCTGAGCTAATCACCCTTCGTTTCGGTGTGGCGCGCATTCTACGGAGCGACCTTAAGTCTGGCAAGCACTTTCTGAAATCTTTTTTTTGATAGCTTCCAATGGCTTAGGCAGGGTTGGCCTGGGACGTTATCAAGAGAATAATGCCCCCCTTTGTATAAAGGAGAGACTCACCCCATGTGGTTCAAGAACCTGCTTATCTATCGCCTGACCCAAGATCTGCCTGTTGATGCCGAGGCGTTGGAAGCGGCCATGGCCACCAAACTGGCGCGCCCTTGCGCGAGCCAGGAATTGACTACTTATGGTTTCGTCGCGCCTTTTGGTAAAGGTGAAGACGCTCCACTGGTTCACGTCAGCGGTGATTTCCTGCTGATCGCTGCGCGCAAGGAAGAACGCATCCTGCCGGGCAGCGTGGTGCGTGACGCACTGAAAGAGAAAGTCGAAGAAATCGAGGCCGAGCAGATGCGCAAGGTCTATAAAAAGGAACGCGATCAGATCAAGGATGAAATCATCCAGGCCTTCCTGCCACGCGCCTTTATCCGTCGCTCCTCCACCTTCGCCGCCATCGCGCCGAAACAGGGCCTGATCCTGGTCAACTCGGCAAGCCCGAAACGCGCTGAAGACCTGCTGTCGACCCTGCGTGAAGTGATCGGCACCCTGCCAGTTCGCCCGCTCACGGTGAAAACCGCGCCAACCGCAATCATGACCGACTGGGTCACCACCCAGAAGCCGGCCGATGACTTCTTCGTCCTCGACGAATGCGAACTGCGCGACACCCACGAAGACGGCGGCATCGTGCGCTGCAAGCGCCAGGACCTGACCGGCGAAGAGATCCAACTGCACCTGACCACCGGCAAAGTCGTGACCCAACTGTCACTGGCCTGGCAGGACAAGCTGTCCTTCATGCTCGACGACAAAATGACCGTCAAGCGCCTGAAGTTCGAAGACCTGCTGCAAGACCAGGCGGAACAGGACGGCGGCGACGAGGCCCTGGGTCAACTGGATGCGAGCTTTACCCTGATGATGCTGACGTTCGGCGATTTCATCCCGGCGCTGGTTGAAGCACTGGGTGGTGAAGAGACCCCGCAGGGCATCTAAGCCATACAAAGAATAAAATGTGGGAGGGGGGCTTGCCCCCGATAGCGTTCTGTCAGTTAAAACACCTCTGACTGACAGACTGCAATCGGGGGCAAGCCCCCTCCCACATTTGATCGAATCCAACAACAAAGGACATCCCCATGCGCGCACTCGCCGCCTTGAGCCGCTTCGTCGGCAATACCTTCGCCTACTGGGTATTGATCTTCGCCGTCGTCGCCTTCCTCGAACCCAACTGGTTCATCGGCCTGAAAAGCGCCATCGTCCCGTTGCTGGGCCTGGTGATGTTCGGCATGGGGCTGACCCTCAAGATTGATGACTTCGCCGAAGTCGCTCGCCACCCCTGGCGTGTGGCCCTGGGCGTGGTCGCGCACTTTGTGATCATGCCGGGCGTGGCCTGGTTGCTGTGCCAGGCTTTCCACCTGCCGCCGGAAATCGCCGTCGGTGTGATCCTGGTCGGTTGCTGCCCAAGCGGCACCTCGTCCAACGTGATGACCTGGTTGGCCCGTGGCGACCTGGCGTTGTCGGTGGCCATCGCCGCTGTCACCACCCTCCTCGCCCCGCTGCTCACCCCGGCGCTGATCTGGCTGCTGGCGTCGGCCTGGCTGCCGGTGTCGTTCATGGAGCTGTTCTGGTCAATCCTGCAAGTGGTGCTGCTGCCGATCGTGCTCGGCGTACTGGCGCAACGTGTACTCGGTGAGCGGGTTCGCCATGCGGTGGATGTTTTGCCACTGGTGTCAGTGGTGAGCATCGTGATCATCGTCGCGGCGGTGGTGGCGGCGAGCCAGGCGAAGATTGCCGAGTCGGGCCTGTTGATCATGGCGGTGGTGATGCTGCATAACAGCTTTGGTTACCTACTGGGTTACTTCACCGGCCGCGTGTTCAAGTTGCCGTTGGCACAGCGCAAGTCACTGGCGCTGGAAGTGGGCATGCAGAACTCCGGGCTGGGCGCCGCCTTGGCCAGCGCGCACTTTTCGCCGTTGGCGGCGGTGCCGAGTGCGCTGTTCAGCGTCTGGCACAATATTTCCGGGGCGTTGCTGTCGACCTACTTCCGCCGCATGAGCGAAAAGGAAGACCGCCGCGTGCTGGAGAACACCCCGCAAACTTGATCAGCCGAGCACTTTTCGGCACTCTACCGAGCTTCGCGGGGACGACCCCGCGACGCTGCAAGCGCCTAATCCGGGGACGACCCCACCTAACGTTAGGAGGTCATCATGTCCTGGATCATTCTGTTTTTCGCAGGTCTGTTTGAAGTTGGCTGGGCCGTCGGCCTGAAGTACACCGACGGTTTCAGCAAGCCGCTGCCCACGGCTTTGACGATTGCCGCCATGGCCGTCAGCCTCGGCCTGCTGGGGCTGGCCATGAAGGAACTGCCGCTGGGCACGGCCTATGCCATCTGGACCGGCGTGGGCGCCGTGGGCACCGTGATTGCCGGGATCATCCTGTTTGGGGAGTCCATGGCGTTGTTCCGATTGGCCAGTGTGGCGCTGATTATTTGCGGGTTGATCGGCCTGAAAATCAGCACCTGAGCCACTACCCTCATCGGGGGTAAGCCCCCTCCCACATTGGAATGCATTCCAAGTGTGGGAGGGGGCTTGCCCCCGATGAGGCCGATACCGCCAAAACCAAAACTACCTGACATTCCCCCGCAACCCGCCTACCACCTCCTGCAACCTCGCAGGCGTCGGCCCCGCCACCGGCTCACCCGCCACCAACACCACCCGCGACCAGATGCGATGGAAGAAGCCCTTCTTCGGATCCCGACTGAAGAAACTCCCCCACAACCCCTGCAACGCCATCGGAATCACCGGCACCGCCGTCTCTTCCAGAATCCGCGTCACGCCACCACGAAACTCACTCATCTCGCCATCGGCGGTCAGCTTGCCTTCGGGGAAAATGCACACCAACTCGCCGTCCTTCAGGTACTGCGCAATCCGTGTGAAGGCCTTTTCGTAGATCTGGATATCTTCGTGACGCCCGGCAATCGGAATCGCCCCGGCGGTACGGAAGATAAAGTTCAGCACCGGCAAACGGTAGATCTTGTAGTACGTGACAAAGCGAATCGGCCGACGCACCGCGCCGCCGATCAACAGCGCATCGACGAACGACACGTGGTTGCACACCAGCAACGCCGCGCCTTCGTCCGGGATTGCCTCCAGGTTGCGATGCTCCACGCGGTACATGGAATGGCTGAGCAGCCAGATCATGAAACGCATGGTGAACTCGGGGACGATCTTGAAGATGTAGGTGTTGACCGCGATGTTAAGCAGCGACACCACCAGGAACAACTCGGGGATCGACAGCTTGGCCACACTGAGCAGCAGGATCGAGACGATGGCCGAGACCACCATGAACAGCGCGTTGAGAATGTTGTTCGCGGCGATCACGCGCGCGCGTTCGTTCTCGGCGGTACGCGACTGGATCAATGCATACAGCGGCACGATGTAGAAGCCGCCGAATACACCCAGGCCAAGGATATCGAACAGCACCCACCACGCCTGGCCATAGCTGAGCACGGCGAGCCAGTCGTTGGCCTGCACGTTCTGCGGGAAGCCGCCGGAGTGCCACCACAGCAGCAGGCCAAACACGGTCAGGCCGAATGAGCCGAACGGCACCAGGCCGATTTCCACCTTACGCCCGGAGAGTTTTTCGCAGAGCATCGAGCCCAGTGCGATACCCACCGAGAACACGGTGAGGATCAGCGTCACCACAGTTTCGTCGCCGTACAACCATTCCTTGGCGTAGGCAGGGATCTGCGTCAGATAGATCGCGCCGACAAACCAGAACCAGGAGTTACCGACGATGGAACGCGAAACGGCAGGCGTCTGCCCCAGGCCCAAACGCAAGGTGGCCCAGGATTCGCTGAAGATGTTCCAGTTCAGGCGCAACCCAGGGGTCGACGCCGCCGCCCGTGGAATGCTACGGCTGGCCAGGTAACCCAGCACCGCCACGCCGCCGATCGCCACGGACACCACCGGCGCGTAATGGGTGGACGACATCATGATCCCGGCGCCAATGGTCCCGGCCAGGATCGCCAGGAACGTGCCCATCTCCACCAGGCCGTTGCCGCCTACCAGCTCATCTTCGTGTAGGGCCTGGGGCATGATCGAATACTTCACCGGCCCGAACAGTGCCGAATGGGTGCCCATGGCAAACAGCGCCAGCAGCATCAACTCCAGGTGGTTGGTGAGGAAGCCCGTCGCGCCCACGGCCATGATCACGATCTCGCCGATCTTGATCGCGCGGATCAACGCATCCTTGTTGAATTTCTCGCCAAACTGCCCGGCCAGGGCCGAAAACAGGAAGAACGGCAGGATAAACAGCAAGGCGCAGAGGTTGACCCAAATGGAGCGGTCACCGTCAATGGTGAGCTTGTAGAGAATGGCGAGGATCAGCGATTGCTTGAAGATGTTGTCATTGAACGCGCCCAGCAACTGGGTGATGAAAAACGGCAGGAAACGCCGTGTGCGCAGCAAAGTGAATTGCGAGGGGTGGCTCATCGTCCGTGTTCCTGCGTGGCCTGTTTTTTTGTAAAAGCATTCAGGCCACGACTTTACCTAATCCGGCTTACTTATTCGCTAGTCCTGCAATGCAAGGCGAAACAAAAAGCTCACCTTTATAGGCCCCCTGCACGGTGCGCTTGGCCACGATCAGCCACATCAGCGCCAATGCCGCCACCAACACACTGCCGAAAACACTGAAGAAACCCAGGTGCAACAGGCTCGCCAGCTTAAGCGTTGCCAGAGCGTACACACCCAGAGGAAAGGTAAAACCCCACCAGCCGAGGTTGAACGGGATACCGGCGCGCAGGTAACGCAGGGTGATCAACACTGCGATCAACATCCACCACAGGCCGAACCCCCACAACGTAATGCCCGCTACAAGGCCGAGGCCGTTGGCCATTTCACCGACACCCGGCAAGCCATTGGCCGCGAAAATCGTCGGCGCATCGCCCCCCAGCAGCAGCATGCCCAGCGCCCCAGTGCCAATGGGACCCAACGCCAGCCAGCTCGACGCGGCCATATTGGCATGAGGCAGTTTATGCAGGGCCATGCGCAGCATCAGGATAGTGAGAATGCTGAACGCCACCGGCAGGGAAAACGCCCACAGCACGTAGCTGGTCACCAGCATCACCAGTTGCGAATGGGCGTCCGCCAGGTGCGGTGCCAGCAAACCACCGCTGGCGGCAGCGACTTCGGCGGCCACCACAGGCAGCAGCCAGACGGCGGTCATCTGGTCGATGCTGTGTTCCTGGCGGGTGAACATCATGAACGGGATCAACACGCCGCAGGCCAAGGCCATAGCGACATCCAGCCACCACAGCGCTTCAGCCAGGGGGATCACGTCGCTGCCCCAACGCGGCAGGCCGAACAACAGCAGGCCATTGAGAATGGTCGCGAGCCCCATGGGAATCGTGCCGAAGAACATCGACACCGTGGAGTGCCCGAAAATCCGCCGCGCCTCATGGAAAAACATCACCCAACGGGCCGCGTACAACACGCTGAACAGCACAAACAGGCCGATGGTGAAAAACCACAGGACTTCGGCAATCTCGTGCACGCCGGGCAAATTGACCGGCAGTTGCGCCAGGGCCAACGCCAGCACGCCGGTGCCCATGGTGGCGGCAAACCAGTTGGGGGTGAACTGGCGGATCACTTCCCGTGGACGGGTCAAGTGACTGAAGGGTTTGTAGCTGATGGTATTCGTGCAGGTCATGATGGCAATCCTCTTCCTCGCATGAGGTTGAGAACATGATAGAACCTGATCGAATATCTATATAACGGGTAATATCTCTATCTGTTATCTGTTTTACAAATATAGCGTCAAACGCTGCCTTCGCTTTCGATCACCAGAATGCGCGCCGGGCCCTGAGGGTGAGCCACGTGCTCGGTGCCGACGCTGGCGTAGAAGATGTCGCCGACGCCCAGTTCCGCCACCTGTTCGAAGCCATTGTCGCGATAGTGCATCTGCACCCGACCGTCGAGCACCACGAACACTTCTTCACCGTCATTGACGTGCCAGCGGTAGGGTTGGTCGGTCCAGTGCAGGCGCGTGGTGATGCCGTTCATGTTGGCGATATCCAGCGCCTCCCAGGCCCGGCTGCCGGTGAAGTCCTTGCTGCGGATGATCTTCATGCTTGCCTCTCGGTCAGGCGGATACGAGGTGCCGATTATTACCCATCAGCCGCCCGTCGTCGCCCTGGCCCGCGCCGAATCCTGCATCAGCAGACCGACCAGGGCACCCAGGGCCAGCACGATCAGCACCGCGCCGTAGCCATCCGTGGTCACGATCAGGCCATACACATGGCTCAAGTTACCCGCCAGCAGCGCCGGCAGGCAGAACGCCAGGTAGCTCAGCACGTAGAAAGCCGACATCAATCCGGCCCGCTCATGGGGCAACGCCAGCCCGACGATGCTGCGGACACTGCCCATGAACCCACCGCCAAAACCAAAGCCTGCGATCACACTGGCGGCAAAGAACAGCGGCAGGCTGGCGCTCTGCACCGCCACCAGCAGCAAGGCCACGCCCACCGCCAACAGCACGGCCGACAGGCGCATGACCTTGTCCGCCGGGCGATCCCGCAGGCTGTAGATCATCACCGCACCGCTCAAGGTAACCACGGCCACCAGCCCACCGCCGATCAAGTGCGAGGTCGAACCGGTTGCCGCCCGCACCAGCGAAGGTGCCAGGGACGAAAAGAACCCACCGAGCGCCCACACCGCCACATTCAGCGGCATCGCCAGCCACAAGGCACGGCGTGCCTGTTCGGGTACATGCAGGGTCGGCGCCAGGGATTTCAACGCACCCGGAATCCGACTGACCGTCTCCGGCAAGCGCCACACGTACAGCGCCTGGCCCAGCATCAAGGCGAGCATCGTCAGATAAATCAGCTGGGTTGGCCGAGGCGCGTACTCCACCAACAAGCCACTGCCCAGGCCACCACTGGCCATGCCCAACAGCGGCGCCAGGCTATTGAGCATGGGGCCACGCAAGCGGTCGGTATCGAGCAGCGTCGCGCTCAGCACCGCCGTTGCCATGCCGGTCGCAAAACCTTGCAGCGCGCGGGCGGCGATCAGGTAAGCGGTGCTGTCGGCGTTGATAAACAGCAGCATCGCCATACTGTTCAGCAGCAATGCCGTAAAGATTACTGGCTTGCGCCCCAAGTGATCCGACAGCGAACCGACCGTGAGCAACGCCGCCAGCAAGCTCACGGCATACACGCCGAAGATCACCGTCAGCATCGCCGCCGAAAAATGCAGGTTGTCCTGATACACCTGATACAACGGCGTCGGTGCGCTCGACGCGGCGAGAAAGGTCAACACCGTAATCACCAGGAAGGCCAGGTTGGCACGGTGTGAAGGAATATTGGACATGGGCACGCTCCGCTAAAGCTAATATTTTGCTTTTGCCGAGTGTGCTACTGGAAAGCGCTTAAAGCAAATTCTTTGTGTTAAGGTTTTAGGCATGGCGATTAAAGAAGGCCTTCGCCCGGGAGGCCGCAGTGCCCGGGTCCAAGAATCAGTGCATAACGCCGCGCGCGAACTGCTGGAAGCCCATGAGCGCTCCAGCGTGACCGTGCCGATGATTGCTGCGCGTGCGGGCGTCACGCCCTCCACCATTTACCGGCGCTGGGGCGACCTCGCCGCCCTGCTCGCCGATGTGGCGTTGGAGCGCCTGCGCCCGGACAGCGAGCCGGCCAACACCGGCAGCCTGCGCGGTGACTTGCGCGCCTGGGGCGAACAGTACCTGGATGAAATGAGCTCCGACCTGGGCCGCAACATGATGCGCGACGTGCAGTGCAGTCATCCCAGGGACTATTGCAGCCAGATTTTGATGGGCCAGTTACAGGTCGTCCTTGACCGCTATCAGGGCAGCGTCGACGTGTTGCCAAGCCTGGATCGCCTGCTGAACCTGATCGCGGCACCCACGGTGTATCGCAGCCTGTTTTCCAGCGCACCGTTGCCGGTTGAAGAGCTGCATGAACTGATTGATCTGGCTCTGAAAGCCTAACGGCTAAATAAATGTGGGAGGGGGCTTGCCCCCGATAGCGGATTGTCAGCCAGTACCTGTATTCACTGACCCACCGTCATCGGGGGCAAGCCCCCTCCCACAATTTTGACCGCGTTTAAGGTCAGCGCTTACGTGCGCATTCCGCGCCCACTCACCAGCAGCTTCGCACAGCCGATGTACAGCACCACGGTCGCCACCAGCATGAAGGTGATCGCCACGCTGATCTTGATGTCCGACACCCCCAGGATGCCGTAGCGGAAGGCGTTGACCATGTGCAGCACCGGGTTGGCCAGCGACACGGTCTGCCAGAACGGCGGCAGCAGGGTAATGGAGTAGAACACCCCGCCCAGGTAGGTCAGCGGCGTCAGCACGAAGGTCGGGATGATCGAAATATCATCGAAGTTGCGCGCAAATACGGCGTTGATGAAGCCCAGCAGCGAGAAGATCGTCGCCGTCAGCACCACTACCAAAATGGTCACCCCCAGGTGATGCACCTGCAGGTGGGTGAAGAACAGCGACAGCAGGGTCACGATCACGCCCACCATCAAGCCACGCAGCACACCGCCCAGGGTGTAGCCGATCAGGATGGTGTGGGGCGACACTGGCGACACCATCAGTTCTTCGATGGAGCGTTGGAATTTGCTGCCGAAGAAACTGGAGACCACGTTGCCGTAGGAGTTGGTGATCACCGACATCATGATCAAGCCCGGCACGATGTACTCCATGTAGGTGAAGCCACCCATGTCACCGATCTGCCGACCGATCAGGTTACCGAAGATCACGAAGTACAGGACCATGGTGATTGCCGGCGGCAGCAGGGTCTGCGGCCAGATCCGGGTAAAACGCTTCACTTCGCGATAGACGATGGTTTGCAGCGCGACGAGGTTAGGTTGCAGTTCGGAACTCATACCGCCACCTTCGCCAGATTTTTCTCCACCAGGGACACGAACAACTCCTCAAGGCGATTGGTTTTGTTACGTAAACTCAGCACTTCGATGTTCTGGGTCGCCAACTGCGTGAACAACGCGGTGATGCCCATGGCCTTGTCCACCTGCACTTCCAGGGTATGGCTGTCCACCAGGCGGCTCGGGTAGCCGAGCAGTTGCGGCGGCGCCGACAGGTTGTTTTTCAGGTCGAGCAAAAAGGTTTCCACATGCAACTGACCCAGCAGGTTACGCATGCTGGTGTTCTCGACGATGGTGCCGTGGTCGATGATGCCGATGTTGCGGCACAGCTGCTCAGCCTCTTCCAGGTAATGGGTGGTGAGGATGATGGTGATGCCCTTCTGGTTCAGCTCGGTGAGAAAGGTCCACATCGAGCGACGCAGCTCGATATCCACGCCGGCAGTGGGCTCGTCGAGGATCAGCAGGCGCGGCTCATGCACCAGTGCGCGGGCGATCATCAGGCGGCGTTTCATGCCGCCGGACAGCGAACGCGAAGGCACGTCGCGTTTGTCCCAAAGGCCCAGTTGGGTCAGGTACTGCTCGGCGCGTTCCTTGGCGACTTTCGCCGGGATGCCGTAGTAGCCCGCCTGGGTCACGACGATGTCGAAGGTCTTTTCAAACTGGTTGAAGTTGAATTCCTGGGGCACCACGCCGATGGAGCGCTTGAGCGCCGCCGGGGATTTGTCCAGGTCGTGGCCGAAGATATTCACCGTGCCACTGGTCTTGTTGACCAGGGTGGAGAGGATACCAATGGTGGTGGATTTGCCGGCGCCGTTAGGGCCGAGCAAGGCGAAGAAGTCACCTTCGGCGACGTCCAGATCGATACCACTCAGGGCCTGGAAACCGTTGCCGTAGGTTTTGGTTAGCTGCCGGATGGACAGAGCGGAACTCATATCGGAATACGCACCAAAGAAGGGAATAGAAAGAGTAGATGAGGGCGCAGCCCAGGTAGTTCAACGGCGGCGCATGACAAGCATGGTGCTTGCCCGCGCCGCACAAGTACAGTCACCCGTATTAATAGTGGGTATTAAGTCAACGCAGTCATGACCGCTTTGCGGTAGGCCGGACGTTGTTGCAGGCGCGCATACCAGGCCTCTAGATTGGGCATCGCAGGCCGTTCGATGGGCATTTCGAACCAGGCGTAGATAAAGCTGCCCAGGGGGATATCGCCCATGCCGATCTCGTTGCCCGACAGATACGGCTGTGTAGCCAGCGCTTCATCAACGGTTTTGAGCACATCGATACAGGCCTGGCGACCGGCATGGATGTTGTCCCAGTTCTGTTTTTCCGCCGGGGTGCGCAGCACGCCCCAGAACACAATCTTGAACGGTTCGGCGAAGGTCGACGTGGTCCAGTCCATCCACTTTTCCGCGTTGGCACGGGCTTTCACCTCTGTCGGATACCAGCTGGACGCCTGCTTGGCGCAGAGGTAGCGCACGATGGTATTGGACTCCCACAGCACGAAATCGCCGTCTTCGATCATCGGCACCCGGCCGTTGGGGTTCAATGCCCGATATTGCGGCGTGTCGACCACACCAAAAGCCCCGCCCGCATCAATTGCCTCATAGTCCAGGCCGAGTTCCTCGGCGCACCACAGTGCCTTCCTGACGTTTGATGAATTTTTACGACCCCAGATTTTCAGCATGACCGCGCCTTATCGTTGATGAACATGGCTTGATGAACGCAGCAGCATACGCCGGTTCACGCGCGGCTTAAATCGCTCTGCATGTCGCCGAGTAACGGCGGCAAATCCTCGGCAAACAGGTGGGGGTAACACTGCTGAATATGGGCGAAGAAAAAGGCCTCGGGCACGTCAGAAAATTGCCCGTGGTCTACCACATATTCCATCGAACGTTGGCCTTGGCGATTGAACGCGTGGAAAACGCTGTCGTGGATGCCATCGAAGTCCAGCGGCGGCACATCGAATAAATCACACAATTGCTGGTTGAACGCAGGCGTGGCCTTGACCCAGCGATCGTTGAGGTAAAGCTCGGTATAACCGTGCATGGCGAACACATCACTCTTGAGTAAGGCGATCAGGCGCGGCGTCGACAGATGATTGCGTACATCCGCCAGGCCGATGCGCGCCGGAATGCCGCAGTGGCGCGCACAGGCGGCGAGCAAGGTGGCCTTGGGCACGCAATAGCTTTCGCCGGTGGCCAAGGCGAAGCTGGCACTTAATGTGTCTGGGTCGCGACTGAAGGTGTAGGGGTTATAGCGAATCGCCTCACGCACGGCGTAGTAGAGGCTGACTGCCTGGTCACTTAAGTTCGCACGGGTTCCACGGTGTTTTTCGGCGAACTCCACCACCGCAGGGTGGTCACTATCGATGAAGCGGCTGGGACTCAGGTAGGTATCCATGAGTTTTATCTCCGAAGGAAGCCTGGAGTCTAACCACAGGCCTGCCGGGGAGATAACGACGAATCGGCCAAATCTCGTTACACCCTGATCACCCCGCTTGTTCGGATGCCGACTAAGCTCCCTGGTGGTTTCGCCCCTGGTTTCACGGAGGATTGAATATGCTGTTGTTGTGGATACTGGTTCTGGTGGTCGGCATTGCCTACCTCGCACACCGCCGCGTCGCGCCCCTGCCCGCCCTGGGCGTGGTCGCCGTCTACCTGCTGGCGATGGGCGCCTGGAGCCACGCACCGGGTTGGCTGCTGCTGGTCTTCTGGGTGCTGATCGCCGTGGTGGCCGCGCCCCTGCTGCTGCCCGACCTGCGCCGCCAATACTTCACCAAGCCACTGTTCAGTTGGTTCCAGAAAGTCCTGCCGCCGATGTCCGAGACCGAGCGCGACGCGATCGACGCCGGTACCGTTTGGTGGGACGGCGAACTGTTCAGCGGTCGCCCGGACTGGGACAAGTTGCTGGCTTATCCCAAAGCGCAACTGACCGAAGAAGAACAAGCGTTTATCGACGGCCCCACTGAAGAACTCTGTGCCATGGTCAGCGACTGGGAAATCGGCCAGGCCATGGACCTGCCGCCCGCCGCCTGGGAACACATCAAGACCCACGGCTTCTTCGCCCTGATCATTCCCAAGGAATATGGCGGCAAGGGCTTCTCTGCCTATGCCCACTCCCAGGTCGCGATGAAACTCGCTACCCGCAGCGGCGACCTGGCGTCCACCGTGATGGTGCCCAATTCCCTCGGCCCGGCCGAACTGCTGCTGCACTACGGCACCGAAGAACAGCGCAACCACTACCTGCCGCGCCTGGCCCGTGGCGATGACATCCCCTGCTTCGCATTGACGGGCCCACTGGCCGGCTCCGACGCAGGCGCCATGCCCGACACCGGCGTGATCTGCAAAGGTGAATGGGAAGGCAAGGAAACCCTTGGCCTGCGCCTGAACTGGGAAAAACGCTACATCACCCTCGGCCCGGTCGCGACCCTGCTCGGCTTGGCCTTCAAGGCACACGACCCGGACCATCTGCTGGGTGAAGAGGAAGACCTGGGCATCAGCCTGGCGCTGATCCCCACCGACACCCCCGGCGTGGAAATCGGCCGTCGCCACCTGCCCCTGGGCGCCGCCTTCATGAACGGCCCCAACTCCGGCAAGGATGTGTTCATCCCGCTTGAGTTCCTGATCGGCGGCCAGGAAATGCTCGGCAAGGGCTGGATGATGTTGATGAACTGCCTCTCCGTGGGCCGTTCGATCTCCCTGCCTGCGGTGGGCACTGGCGCGGCCAAGTTCACCAGCCTGGTGACCGGCCAATACGCCCAGGTGCGCGAGCAGTTCAATGTGCCGCTGTCGGCATTCGAAGGTATCCAGGAAGCCCTGGCGCGTATCGGCGGCAACGCCTGGCTGATGGACAGCGCACGCATGCTCACCGCCAACGCCGTGGACCTGGGGGAAAAACCCTCGGTACTGTCGGCCATTCTCAAGTACCACCTCACCGAGCGTGGCCGCGAGTGCATCAGCCACGCCATGGACGTCCACGGCGGCAAGGGCATCATCATGGGCCCGAACAACTACTTGGGTCGCAACTGGCAAGGTGCGCCGATCTTCATCACCGTAGAAGGCGCGAACATCCTGTCGCGCAACCTGATGATCTTCGGCCAGGGCGCGATTCGTTGCCATCCGTTCGTGCTCAAGGAAATGGCCCTGGCCGGTCGCGAAGACCATGACCAGGCGTTGAAGGAGTTTGACGGGCTGCTGATGCAACATATCGGTTTCGCCGTGAGCAACGCCGCCAGCACCTTGGTGCTGAACCTCGGCGTGGGGCATTTCGAAAAGGCCCCGGGCAACCGTTTGAGCCAGGGTTACTTCCGCGCACTCAACCGCCAGGCTGCCGCGTTCGCGCTGCTGGCCGACCTGAGCATGATGCTGCTGGGTGGCGAGCTGAAGCGTCGTGAACGCCTGTCGGCACGCCTGGGTGATGTGCTGAGCCATATGTACCTGGCGTCGGCCGCCCTCAAGCGTTACCACGACCTGGATTCGCCGGACCACCTGGAACCGCTGTTCGCCTGGGCCATGGAAGAAAGCCTTGGTGAATCGGAGCGTGCGCTGGATGAACTGCTGAGCAACTTCCCGAACAAGGTACTGGGCTGCCTGCTGCGGGTGATCGTGTTCCCATTCGGGCGTCGTCATACCGGGCCTTCCGACAAACTGGATGCCGAAGTGGCGGCGGTGATCGGCCGCGCCAAGGGTGACCCGACCCTGGAAGAGTTGCTGGCCGGCTGCTACCGCCCGCAATCGGCGGAAGATCCGGTGGGCGCCTTGCAACATGCCTACGACCTGCTTGGCGCCAGCCATCCGCTGCAGAAAAAACTGCACACCGCGCTCAAGAGCGGCCAGGTCAAGCCGACTGCCGGCGAGCACGCCATCGATGCGGCACTGCACGCAGGCGTGTTGCAACCGGCCGAAGCACAAACCCTGCGTGATGCCGAAGCGGCACGGCGCAAGGTGATCGACGTGGATGATTTCAGCAAGGAAGAGCTGACCCAGGCTGAGGGTAAGGTCCGCTGAGTCGAGCGGTCATATAAAAACGGGCGCGAGAGGCATATACTCTCGCGCCCGTTTTTGCTTTAGAGGACTTATCTCGTGTCCAACGTCGTTGCCGATCATCTCGTCTTGCTCGACCACCTGCGCAGCATCCTGGTTGCCGTCGGCGAAGCCGAACAGGTGCCCGAGGAAAGCCATTCACTGTTCCTGGAGCGTTTCGACGAATTGCGCGCCCTGCTGCCGATCGACCCGATCGAAAGCCAGTACCTGGGCCAGGACCTGATGAGCCAGGTCATCCTGCGCTACCCGCAAATCGCCCACCTGGTGCCGCGCGACCTGCTGTGGTTCTTTGGCGGTGACTGCCTGCACTTCATGCCCGACGAAGAACTGGACCTGTACCAGGCCCTGGAAGAGCGTCGCTTCGAAGCCGAACAGAACGACGAACCGTTCGACTGGAACCAGGAAAAGCAGCTGCTGTCCATGCCGGTTGACCAGAGCAAGCACTGATTTTTTTCCGGCCTGCACAGCACTAAATGTGGGAGCGAGCAAGCCCGCTCCCACAGTTTTGACCGCATTCCTACCGTCGGCGCAACGTCGGCTCCTTCGCCATGCACGCCACCAGATAATCAATAAACACCCGCAACTTCGGCGGCAAGTACCGCGTGGGCGAATGCAGCAACCACGCCTCGCCATGGTAGGACGCAATGAAGTCCCACGCCGGTAACACCTGCACCAACCGCCCCTCCTCCAACGCATGGCGCGCCGTAAAATACGGCAAGCTGCCAATCCCCACATGCTGCAACACCGCATCCAGCCGAACCCCGGTATGGTTCGCGGCATAACGCCCACGCACGGCTACCGTCACCGCCTTGCCGGCCTGGCGGAATTTCCAGCGCGAGTCTCCGGGTGTCTCCCCGAGGTAGATGCAACTGTGCGCCAGCAGATCATGGGGATGCTCCGGCGTCCCGTGTTCGGCCAAGTACTGCGGCGTCGCACACAACAGATGCTCGATGGGCAGTAACTGCCGGCCCACCAACCCCGGTGGCGGGCTGTCAGTGATGCGGATACTCAGGTCGACATTGTCATCGATCATGTCCACTTGGCGATCCTCCAGGATCAACTGCACATCCACCTTGGGGTAACGCCGCAGGAATTCCGGCATATGCGGGTGCACCACAAACCGCCCCACCGCCTTGGGTACGCTGACCCGCACCAGCCCTTCGGCTTCATGGGTGAACTGGCCGCTGATCTCCATCACCGAACGCGCCGCGCTGACCATCTCCTGGCAGCGCTTGAATACCTCTTCCCCGCCTTCGCTCAAGCGCAATTTGCGTGTGGTGCGTTGCAGCAAGCGCGTCGCCAGGGCCTTCTCCAGGCGCGAGATACTGCGGCTCACCGAGGAAGGCGAAGCCCCCAGTTGCCGGGCGGCTTCGGAGAAACTGCCGGTTTCCACCACTTTGACGAAAATCGCCATTTCGCCCAGCAGCGGCAAAGGAAGATTGATGCTCATGGTGCACAGGTCCATTGATAATTGAGCGGATTATCACCTATCCACGCACTATTTATACTGCTCGCAGAACCCTGATGCGGATGTAGATGATGACCGAGCGCCTGTTTTTTACCCACGATCACCTGACTGCCGAGCTGGAAGTATTGAGCTGCACACCCCACGAGGAGCAATTTGCAGTGATCCTGCAGTCGACGATTTTTCACCCACAGGGCGGTGGGCAACCTTTCGATACCGGCTGGCTCGGTGAAGCCACTGTGCTGCGCGTCACCCAGGAAGCCGACCGCGTGGTGCACTACGTCGACCGGCCATTGGAACCGGGTCCGATCACCGCAAGGGTCGATGAACAGCGCCGTATGTTGAACACCCGGCTGCATTCCGCCGGGCACTTGATCGGCAACGTGGGCGAGACCTTGGGTTGGATGCCGATCAAGGCCCATCACTGGCCCGGCGAAGGCAAGATCACCTTCATCCGTGGCGAAGCGGCGCAAGCCATGGACGCCGAGGCGATCCAGCAACAGGTCAACCAATGGATCGCTGCGGATTACCCACGGCACATGAACCTGGAAGACGGCACCCGCGAAGTCGGCTTTGGCGAATTGCCCGCGTACGCCTGCGGCGGCACTCATGTACAGGCACTGAGCGAGTTGGGCCAAGTGACCATCCTGGCCTTGTCAGAGAAAAAGGGCGCGCTGTCCGTGCGCTACGAACTCGATTAAACCTCACTCGCCCCCGCCCGCCCCGGTTCCACCACAAACGACTTGAGGGTCGACACGGTGGCCATCGGGTCGCGGGGGTCGGTAATCACGCGCAGGTTCGTGAGCATCCTGCCCTCCCCCACCTCCACCGACACATACCCCCGCTGGCGGCTATCGAAAAACTTCACATGCGGGTTGAGCGGCAGCAGCTTGCTGAACGCATCAAAGGGCGGCCCATCGGAGGTCACCGACGTACCGACAAATTCCGTGGCCACCACCCGCGAGTCCGGGTTATTGCCATCGGCATGCAAGTCCGTCACCCAGAACGAATGGATATCACCCCCCCAGAACACCGGGTTGCTGACCCGGTTACGCTCGATGGACGCCAGCATCCGTCTGCGATTTGCCATATAGCCATCCCAGCCGTCGGTCCAACGCCCCGGCTTGTGGTTGGTCAGATCACGCTGGGTCAGCGGCGCCACCAGCAGGTCCTGAGCGATGATGTTCCACTGCGCCTTCGACTGGGCAAACCCCTGGTCCAGCCAGGCTTCTTGCTGCCAACCAAGCATGGTGCGGCCAGGGTCGCGCAAGTCGTGACAGAGGTTATCGGCGATATGCCCCTGGTGGCTGCCATTGGCCGGAATGCACGGTTGTTCGGAACGGTATTGCCGGCCGTCCAGCACGTGGAAACGGGCCAGTCGGCCGTAGTCCAGGCGCCGATAAATGCGCATGTCCGGCCCCTTCGGCAAGCTGCTGGCACGCAGCGGCATATGCTCGTAGTAAGCCTGGTAGGCTGCCGCACGCTGCTGCAGGAATTGCCCGACCGGAATCTTCGGGTCCTGGGACCAGCGGTTGGCGTAGTCGTTCTGTACTTCGTGATCGTCCCAGGTCGCCACGCTCGGTGCAGCGGCGTGCAAGGCCTGTAGATCCGGATCGGTTTTGTACAGGGCGTAGCGGTTGCGATAGTCGCTCAGGCTCACCGCATTACCGCTGCCGTGAGGGCGGATGATCTTGCCCGAATCCGCCGCGTAGGAACTGTCGTAGATGTAGTCGCCGAGAAAGAACACCAGGTCGGGCTGTTCCTCTGCCAAATGGCGATAGGCACTGAAATAGCCGCGCTCCCAATGGGAACACGAGACAAACCCCAGACGCGCCGACGCCATGGCATGCACGGCCGGTGCTGTGCGCGACTGCCCCACTGGGCTTTGCGCACCCAGCCCTTCGAACTGATACCAGTACGGTCTGCCCGCCTCGAGCCCCGCGACTTCTACATGCACCGAATGCCCCCAGCGCTCGCTGGCCATGACTTCGCCTTGGCGCACCACGCGGGTCATCGCGGCGTCGCTGGCGACCCGCCAACGCACGGGCACGGAACGGCCCAAGCCACCCCGGCCATCCACGGCATTGAACAACGGCGCCAGGCGCGTCCAGATCACAAACCCATCGGGTAACGGGTCACCGGAAGCCACGCCGAGGGTGAACGGATAATCCACGCCGGCACTGCGCGCAAACGGACTGAGGATCGAAAACGTGGTGGCGACAGCCAGCCCGGCAAGCACCCGGCGTCGGCCATGATCTACCTCGCCACTCACGGCCGAAACTCCCACTCCTCACGCACGGTGGCGAACACCAACATGTCTTCATGCACGCCGTTCTTGAGAAATGCCCCGCGCATGCAGCCTTCGTACTGCAGGCCGATTTTCTCCATGACTCGCGCCGACTCTTTGTTGCGACTAAAACACTGGCTGCCCACGCGATGCAGGCCCAATTCGGCAAACCCGTAGTCCATCAGCGCGGTGGCCGCTTCGGTCGCATAACCCAGGTTGCGCGCGTCCGCCGCCGCCCAGCCGCCAAGATGCCCATAGTGATGTTTCGCATTGATGCGCAGGCTGGCGATACCGATCAATTCACCGGTGTCGCGTACATGCACCCCAAGGCTCAACAACCCATCAGAGCGAAATTTTGCCTGCATGCCCTCGATAAAATCCTGCGCTGTTTCGAGGGTGTAGGGCGATGGAATACTCGCCGTGTTGTCGGCGATTTTCGGGCCGTTGGCGAGGGTACATAGCGTCTCGGCCTGGTGGTTTTCCAGTGCGCGCATTAACAGTCGCGGGGTGGATATCTGTGGCAGTTCACGGCTCATTTCCAGGGGCCCTCGATGTAAAGTTTCTGAGAATGCCCCGGCTGCATGTCAATTCTGTTACGTCACAAAAATGTCTTGAGAATCGCCTGAAAGACTTGTCCTAGAGCCCTCAAAACGTCAATTAAAGTTAACCAATCGGTCATTTTTGGTTGTTAGCGTGTCGCCCCTAATTCAATAACGGGGTAACGGAATGAGAACCTGGGACGAACCGAAAAAACGCAAGGCGCACATCGAACTGATCCCGATGATCGACGTGATGATGTTCCTCCTGGTGTTTTTCGTACTCGTGAGCCTGAACGTGATTCCGGCCCTCGGCATGAAGACGCAACTGCCCAGCGCCAGCAGTTCACAGCAGCTCAAACCACAGAACAAATTCATCCTCACCCTGGGCCTGGAAGGCCAACTGCAACTGGATGGCAAGGACCTCACAGTCGATGCGCTGGTGCCGGCGCTAAAGGCGGCCGAAAAGCCTGACACCAAGTCGACCATCATCGTGAACAGCGACAAAGGCGTGGAGGTTTCGCGCCTGGTGGAGGTGATGGACACCCTGCGTCTGGGTGGCTTTACCTCCGTGTCCATTGCCACGCGTAAGTCCTGATCATGTACGTCTTGTTTCGTGCGCGTCAGCTGCTGGGCAGTGTCCCGGCCCTGATCGCCCTGGTGCTGATTGCACTGGGTATCCAGTCCCAGACCTTGAAGGTCGAGCCGGTGTATGACGAGTCGGCGGTCGAGTTGGCGCTGGTCGAGCCAGAGCCGGAAGTGATCCCCGAGCCGGTGGTGGAACAAGAGCCGCCACCGCCGGTGATCGAGGATGAAGAGGCCGAGCCCGCCCCACCACCGCCGCCACCTAAACCGTTGCCGAAACCCAAGCCTGAGCCCAAGCCAAAACCTGTGCCCAAGCCAGTGGTCGCCAAGCCAACGCCCGCCCCGACACCACCACCGGTCGCCGCCAAACCGGCACCGGCGCCCGTGGCCCAGGCCGCGCCGACACCCGCGCCGCCCGCACCACCGAAGGTCGATGGCCAAGCGCTGGAAGGCGGTTACCTCAAGGGTTTGCGCAACGAGTTGGACACTTACAAGCAGTACCCCACCGGACGCCAGGCCTCCCTCGAACGCCCCACCGGCGAAGTGGTGGTCTGGTTGCTGGTAGACCGCCAGGGTCGGGTTCTCGACTCCGGTTTGCAGACCCAGGCGTCAAGCATGTTGCTCAACCGGGCCGCTACCAACAGCTTGCGTCGTATCAAGCAAGTCAAGCCGTTCCCCGAGCAAGCCTTCGGGGGCCGCAATGAGCAGCGCTTCACCGCCACCTTCAACTACAGCGTGCAATAAGCACCCGACACCAGGACGACAGAGATGAGGTTCACACGGATTCATCTGGCACTCGTTGCCGCAAGCATGGGCCATGGAATGGTCATGGCCGACACCAGCAACAGCGACGTCGGGACGATTGGGGTTCAGGGCAAGGCCACGGCAGGTGGCGGCTACATGGTGCAGGAAGAAAGCATCAAGGGCCGCTCCACCGTGACCAAGGAAGCGCTGGATAAACAGACCGCCACCGGCAACGCCGTGGACAAGCTCAAGTACACGCCGGGCTTGAACATCTCCAGCGAAGACAACACCGGCCTGTCCGGCTTTCGCTTCACCATGCGCGGGCTCAACTCCGACCAGGTGGGGATGTCGGTGGACGGCATGCCGATCAACGACTCCGGCAACTACGCGCTGTACTCCAACCTGCTGGGCGACCCGGAAAACATCGAGCAGATCTTCGTCACCCAAGGTTCTTCGGAGGCCGACGGCCCGCACATCGGTTCCAGTGGCGGCAACATCGGCATCGTGACCATTCGCCCGACCAAGGAAACCGGGGCGTTCGTCAAACAGGTGATGGGCAGCAACGCCACGCGCAAGACCTTTGCCCGCCTCAACACCGGCGAGATCAATGGCCTGAGCAACTGGTTGTCGGCGTCCCACACCGAAGGCCAGATGTGGCGCGGTTCGGGCGCCGTGCGCGCGGACAAAGTCGAGTGGAACAGCTTCTTCGACGCCGGCGATGGCAACACCGCCAACCTGATCCTCAAGTACCACGAGCAGGACAACAACAGCTACAGCCAACTGACCAAGGCCCAGTACCAGCAGAACGGCCGCAAGTACGACCCCTACCCGGCCACGCCTACCGTGGGCAGCAACGGCAAGTACAACAGCTACTACGCCCTGGCGCAGAACCCGTTCCAGACATTCACCGCCGTGCTCAACACCCAGTTCAAACTGGCGGACAACCTCGCGCTGTCGGTGATCCCGTATTACTACTGGGGTAACGGCAGCGGCGTCGGTTCGTCCAGCTATGCGCTAAACCGCGGTTCCAATCAAGGCGGCGTGTTCGACCTGGGCAACCTGCCGACCGGTGCCCAATACAACGCCGACGGCACCCCGAACAACGGCGTGTACTACCGCCCTTCGCGCACCCAGACCTGGCGTCCGGGCATCACCACCAAACTGAACTGGGACCTGGGCGATCACAGCCTGCAAGTCGGCTACTGGTACGAGCGCGCACGTCAAAGCCAGACCCAGCCGTTCATTCCGCTCAAGGCCAGTGGCAAGCCGGTCGACACCTGGCCGGACTCCAACGAGGCCGTGGTCGATGCCAATGGCAACACCATCCAGGGTCGCGACCGCTTCACCATCACTCCGGCGCAAAAGGTCTGGGCCCAGGACACCTGGTACATCAACTCGGACTGGACCCTGATCGCCGGCCTGGCCTACATGAACGTCAAGCGTGACGGCACCAACCACGGCAGCCTCACCGAGCAGCCGGAAAAACGTAACCAGACCTACAACAAACTGCTGCCCAACGCCGGCCTGAAATACCAGCTGGATGAACGCGATCAGTTGTTCTACAGCCTGTCGCGCAACATGCGCATCCCGCAGAACTATGTGCTGTACGACAAGGGTGTCGGCTCCATCGACTCCAAGCCTGAAACCAGCTGGAACCACGAGTTGGGCTGGCGCTACACCGATGAAGACATGACTGTGGCCGCCACCTTGTTCTACATGCAGTTCAAGGATCGCCAGGTGTCGTCGCGCGACATCAACGGCGACTTCGCCGACATCAACGCCGGCTCCGTCAACAACAGCGGCCTGGAGCTGGAGTGGAGCGGCCTGCTGCCCAATCACTTCAACTACTACACCTCCTACACCTACACCAAGGCCGAGCAGCAAGACGACCTGACCGTGTACAACGCCGGCAAAGCCATCCTGTTGCCCACCAGCGGCAAGCAGTTCGCCAACGTGCCGAAAAACATGCTGGCCGCCAACATCGGCTACGACGACGGCCGCTTCTACGGCACCTTCGGCGGCAAGTACACCAGCAAGCTCTACGGCGACCTGACCAACGACGAAGCCATCTCCGGGCGCACCGTGTTCAACGCCGGCGCGGGTATCTACCTGCCGGTGGACAAGAAGGTGGTCAAGGACGCCACCCTGCGCCTGAACGTCGACAACCTGTTCGACAAGAAGTACCTGGACGGCGTGTACACCACCAAGACCAACGCGGCCAGCTACAGCGGTTTCCGCGACGGCGACCCGGCCTACATCGTAGGCCTGGAACGCACCGTGACGGTCTCCCTGGAAGCCAACTTCTAATTGCGAGGTAACTGAACATGGACATGAACCTGCTCCACGACATCACCTTTTATGTGATGTATGCCGCGATGGCCATCGCGATCTTTATCACCATCGAACGCGGGATTTACTTCGCCTACGTACGCCGCCAAGCCCGCGCGCTGACCGAGGTACTGGGCGCCAATGTGCACAGCGAACGCGACCTGCCGCAGAGCCTGACCCGCCGTGACAGCCTGCCGCTGAGCATGGTGTTGCCGGTGCTGGCGCAGAAAGCCTCACAAGGTTCGCGCAAGGACCTGGATGACGTCATCGAAACCCAGTACCTGACCACCCGTGCACCACTGGCCCGCAGCCTATGGATCATCGAAACCATCACCACCGCCGCGCCGCTGTTGGGCTTGCTGGGCACCATCCTCGGCATCATCGACACCTTCAAGGCGCTGGCCACGGCGGGCGTGTCCGACCCAGGGCAGATTTCCGGTGGTATCGGCACGGCCTTGTTCGCCACCGGCCTGGGCATCGCCATCGCGCTGTTCTGCGTGGTGTTCCATAACTTCTTCCAGGACAGCCTGGAGCGCATCAACGATCAGCTGAAAATCCTGCTGATCCGCGCCGCCACCGGCGCCCGCGTGCAGAGTGAAGTACCGCACCTGGTGCCGACGCCGCTGCACAGCCGCACGGCCTGAACGCAACAGCGGGCGCGCAATGCGCCCGCTTTCTTTTGTGATGGGAATCCCTATGTCCGTTTCCTTGAAATTGCGCATCGCTGGCCTGGCAGGCTTGCTCATGAGTCCGCTGGCCCAGGCGGACTTTTCGATTCCGGGCTTTGAATTGGTGCATACCGTGCCGGTGGACACCGCCCTCGGCACCGACGACTTGCGCCAGCCCGGCCCAGTGTGGAGCGAGCTGTTTGACGGCGCAAAAAACAGTATCGACATTGGCCAGTTCTACGCCGCCGATCACCCAGGCTCCGTGATGGACCGTGTGATCGAACGCCTGGAAGCCGCCGGCAAACGCGGTGTGAAGATTCGCTTTTTGCTGGAAGAAAAAGGCATCAAATTGTCGGAAACGGCCACCCTGGAACGCCTGCGCGCGATCCCCAACCTGACCTTTCGTGTGCTGCCCTACGCGCGCGTGAGCGGTGGGATCATCCACGCCAAATACCTGGTGGTGGATGGCAAGCAGGCGTTTGTCGGCAGCCAGAATTTCGATTGGCGCTCGCTGGAACATATCCACGAAACCGGGCTGCGTATCACCGACCCAACCGTGGTGAGCCAGGTGCAGGCGATCTTCGAACAGGACTGGAAAGCCCAGCAGGCCTTGGCCGACAACCAACCGGTGCCGCTGCCTGCCGTGAGCAACGCACCACCGCGCACCGGTAACTACCTGGTCGCCAGCCCGCAACGCTACAACCCACCGGGCGTAGGCGATTCACAGCTGGAACTGCCGCGTTTACTGAGCGAAGCGAAACACGAAGTGCGCGTGCAACTGCTGGACTACGCACCACTGTCCTACGGACCGGACAAGACCCGCCCGTACTACGCGGTGATCGACAATGCCGTCCGTGCGGCGGCGGCACGTGGGGTGTCGATCAAGCTGATGGTGTCCAACTGGAATACCGACAAGCTGGAACTGCCCTACCTCAAAAGCTTGGCGGTGCTGCCCAACGTGCAAATCAAAATCGTCACCCTCCCCGAGGCCAAGCAAGGTTTTATCCCGTATGCGCGGGTAATCCACAGCAAGACCATGGAGATCGACGGACAGGTTGCCTGGATCGGCACCAGCAACTGGCTGGGCGGGTATCTGGATAATTCGCGCAATCTGGAAGTGGTGATGCGCAGCGAAGCGATGGCCAAGCGTGTCGGGGCATTGCATGAGCAATTGTGGGACGGACCCTACGCTAGAGCCTTGAACGTGACCGAGGAGTACCCCGAGCCCCACCCTGGCCAGCATTGACCAGAGGCACCTGAGTAGTGGTAGTGTGTGGAAATGTTTCTGACAGATTGATCAGAAACGTCCTACTCACTACCTGCAAAGGAATGCGTCCCTTCATGCACTTTCCACTCAAGCAATTGGCGGCTGCCACCCTGTTCGCGGCGAGCCTTTCGGCCATCTCCAGCCCCGCTTTCGCCAACATCACCCCGGACCAAAGCACAGCGATTCTGAAGCATTTCGACGAGACGTCCGTCACCGATTTCCGTGGTTTCCTCGGCGCCCTGGCCAAGGGCGATCTGGGCAAGACCAGCGATGTAGGCCCGGCAATCAGTGCGTTTCTTGATAACAAAACCTTGAGCGCGGATCAGCAGAACGAGATCAATCGCCTGCTCGGTATCTACACCCGAGTGAAGTACGGCAAGGCCGCCACCGAAACCCTGCGCGAACTGGTGGAAATCCCGACCTTTAACGTGGACGGCCTGCCGCAGTACAAGAACCCGGAATTCATCAAGATCGCCGGCAAGATCGAGGCACTGGCCAAGGCCTTTAACCTGACCTTCCGCAATATCGACAACCGTGTGTACGAAATTTCCCTGGAAGGCAGCGGTGATGAAGTGGTGGGTATCCACGCCCACGCCGACGTGGTGCCAGTGACACCGGAAAACTGGGTGTTGAAAGACGGCACCAAGCTCGACCCGTTCAAGGTCACGCTGATCGGTGACCGCATGTACGGCCGTGGCACCGAGGATGACAAGAACGGCATCGTAGTGGCGATGTATGCCATGAAGGTGATCAAGGAAGAGAAACTGCCGCTGGCACGCAATTTCAAGCTGCTGGTGGACACCACCGAAGAAACCTCCGGCGACGCAATTCCGTATTACTTCGAAAAGAACCCGACACCGCAATACAACCTGGCGCTGGATGGCGGCTACCCGGTGGTGATCGCCGAGAAAGGCTACGGCACGGTGATGGCCACCTTCCCGCGCCGCAAGGGTGAAGGTAAAGGCGCGGAAATCATTTCGATGACCGGCGGCATGGCGACCAACCAGATTCCGTCAGCCTCGGTGGCGACGTTCGTGAGCGACAAGCCTGCCGAGCTGGCTGCCAGTCTGCAAAAGGCCGGTACTGAATACGCCAAGAACAACGGTGGCGATTTTGAAGTGGCCGCCAAGGTCGACGGCAAAGACGTCAAGCTGACCGTCACCGGCGTGTCCGCACACTCGTCCGAGCCGGAGTCCGGGGTCAACCCGGTGGCGCGCATGCTGGAGCTGATCCATAGCGTCGATGGCAAGATCGCCCTCAAGCACAACCACATCACGGATGCTGCACGTTATGCGTCCGACAACTGGGGCCTGGATTACCTGGGCGGCAAGTTGGGTGTGGGCTTCTCTGATGATTTCATGGGGCCGCTGACTACTTCGTTGACCTTTGTCGGCCTGGATGACAAGGCCTTCAAACTGGCAGTGAACCTGCGCGTGCCGAAGGGCAAGTCACCGGAAAAACTCAAAGCCGAGATCGCCGAAAAATTGAGCGCCTGGGACAAAAAAACCAAGGTCAAGGTGGGCTTCACCTACTCGGTGGCCGAGCCGATGTACCGCAACCCGGAAGGTGAATGGGTGAAAGCCCTACTGGCCGTGGCCAGTGAAAATCTGGGTATGGAGCACAAGTTCGGCACCTCGGCCGGCGCAACCTCCGTGCATGAACTGCCCAACGGCGTGCAATTCGGCCTGGCGCGCCCGGAAGTGAAGTACACAGGGCACACCGACAACGAGTTCAAGACGGTTGACCAGTTCCTGCTGGACCTGCAAATCGTCACCGAAATGATGGGCCGTATCGGCCAACTGCCGAAGCTCTGATAAAAAGCAGCCCGCCGCAACGGCGGGCTCTTCAGGCCTGCAACATCAACATATCCTCGAAAAAACCACCGACCGGTTCCGTGGGATGGCACAGCTGGATTTCCAGGACCCAGGCCATTTCACTCGGCGGGATCTCCAGATCAGCCAGCTCCTTGTTCTCGAACAGCGCGTGGGGGAAATCCGCGAGGCGATGGCCCGCGAGATTACGTGCCAGCCTCCAGCCTTTTGACACCGCGCTCTGTTCGGCAAAGTCATACAGTTCGCGACCGGTTAAGCCTCGCAACCAGGCGTCGCGGGTTTCGTCGAACACCTCATGCAGTGCGGTCCTGCACGCCAGGTGCAGCGGCGCGTCACCGAACACAAAGGTATCGCCGTAGTCGCCTTCGTAACCGTCCCACACCGGGCCCAAATCCACCACGACGATATCGGTGGCGCGCAGCCTGCGCTGGCGGTCAATGCCTTCGCGGGGTGGGCGTACGGTGTCGTCGCCAAAGCGGATATAGGTCGGGTGCCAGGTGTGGGAAGCGCCCATGGCTTGCAGTTGGTCGGCGGCCATGTCGAGGGCTTCGCCGGTGGTCATGCCCACCTGCAGTCGGCTGGCAATGGCCGCCAAGGCACGGATTGACTGATCGCGCGCGGCCAGCATGCCGTCCAGTGAATAACGTGGGCCGACTTTCTCCCAGATCGGGTGCAGCGCCTTGTGCGTCGTGCCGGCACTCGACCGGCCACTGGGCACAAAGGCCTCCGCGACGAATCGATGGCCGGGCAAGCCGGCGTGCAGACACTCCGTGCGCACCTGGCTGATCATTGCGCCATTACCGCAGGCATACACCTGGGCAGCTTCCCAGTCATGCCCATGGTTCAAGGCAACTTCTTGCACTCGCCCTTGGGAAGCCAACACCGGGTGCCAGTGAAAACGTGGGTGATCATTGACCGATTGATCCAGGAACGCGCGGTCATAGAAATCGGCTGGCTGCCCGCCGCCCCAGTACAAGGTCACATCCACATCGCGCGTGAACGCCGTCAGCAGGATGGGCTTGATACCCGCGTAGCCGGTGCCCGTGGCGAACAAGACGACGGGCGCATTGTCATTGTCCTGCCAGGTACAGGCGCCAAACGGTCCTTCCAGTTGCAACAGATCGCCGGCTTCAAGGTGGGCCAGCAGGGTCTCGGAAAACAGCCCGCCCCTCACCTGGCGAATCTGAAAGACCAGGCGCCCGTCATCTTCGGCCGGCAGGTTGGCGATCGAGAAACACCGCGAGTCGCCGTCGACCAGGCGGAACTTGAGGTACTGGCCCGCCCGCACCGCCAGCGGTCTGTCCGGCATCACCACCAACTCAATGATGTCGGGGCTCAGTGCGCGTTTGCTCACGACCTGTGCCTCGACCACCAGCGTGGGTGTGTCCAGCGACCAGCCGGGGATTTCCAGGCGCATGTCGCCGCAGGCGTGGCTCTGGCACAACAACATCTCGTTGGCTGCCAACGGATAACACGGCGCGGGAGCATCCGGCGCCAAGTGTTTGGCCCGGTACGCGCCTTCTGCGACCACCACCTTGCAGGAGCCACAGGCACCGCGTCGGCAAGAAAACGGCACCGACAAGCCGTTGGCGAGCATTGCATCCAGCAACAGTTCATCACCGGCCTCAAAGGTTTTCCCCGAGGGGGACAGTTCGATGACATGACGTGTATTCATAACAACCTCGGGGTGAGTGAGCCGTGATTGTTGCGCTAGACTAGGCCCATTAAAACCTCCAGTTTCGGATACTTTAGATGGTCCAGATGCGAAAATGGCGCCCGCTGCTCAAGCTGGACGACAGTGCAAGCCAGGCGTCTTACCGCAAGATTGCCGAAGGCTTGGTGACCGCGATCGTTGAAGGTCGATTGCCGCCCGGCACCTTGCTGCCGGGCACCCGGGAGATGGCGCAGTTGCTCGACGTCAACCGCAAGACCGTGATCCTGGCCTACGAAGAGGCCATGACCAAGGGCTGGCTGGTCAGCGAGCCGCGGCGCGGGACCTTCGTCAATGCGCAGTTGACGGCCAAGCAACTGCCGAGCCGCGCGCAGGCGCCCTTCGCGCCGCCCATCCTGGCGCAGACAACCGCGCCCTATTTCGCCCAGAACGCTCAGGTGACAGCGCTGAATCACCGGCATGACGCGCTGTTTTTCGACAACGGCACCAGCGACCACCGCCTGCTGCCCCAAGCCGTGTTGCACCGCTACTACCGCAATGCCCTGCGTAACAGCTTTGCGTCCAACACCCTGCGCTACGGCAGCGAGGGCACCGGCTATCATCTGCGCTGCGCGCTGGCCGAGATGCTGCGCAACAACCGTGGGTTGACGGTCAGCGCCGAAAACATCTGCCTGACCCAAGGCACCCAGATGTCGCTGTACCTGACCGCCAGCCTGTTGCTCAAACCCGGCGACGTGGTGCTGGTGGAGCGCCTGAGTTACCCGCCAGCATGGGAAATTTTCCGCAGGTTGGGTGCGCAACTGGTCACGGTGGACATCGACGAAGAAGGCTGTCGCACGGACCAGATCGATCGCCTGTGTCGCGAGTACAAGGTGCGGATGATCTACCTCACGCCACACCACCAGTTCCCCACCACCGTGAGCCTGCACGCGGCGCGGCGGCAACAGTTGCTGGCATTGGCGGCGCTGCATGACTTCTGCATCATCGAAGAAGATTACGACCACGAATTTCACTTCAGCGGGCGCCCCTACCTGCCCCTGGCCAGCGATCGCGCGCAGCGACATGTGATCTATGTCGGTTCGTTGTCCAAGGTCCTCGGCTCGACGTTTCGCTGCAGTTATGTGGTGGCTCCCACGCAGGTGGTCGAAGCCCTGCATAGCAATGCCGCACTGATGCTGGGCGATGCCGATGCGGTCGCGCAGAAGATGCTTGCCGACTTGATCAACGATGGCGAACTCAAGAAGCACCTGCGCCGGGTATCAAAGGAATACCGCGCCCGCCGTGAGACCTTGCAAGACTGCCTGCAGGCGGCGTTCGGTGATCGGATCCAGGTGCGCGAGCCCGAAGGCGGCCTGGCGCTGTGGGTGCGTTTCGACGATGCAATCGATGTTGACCAGATAGTAAGCGCGGCCCTTGACCACGGGTTGGTCGTACGCAGCGGCCGGCAGTTCTCGCCGATGGACCAAGCAGAAAATGCGTTGCGCCTGGGTTTCGCCTCGCTGAACCAGGAAGAGATCCGCGAGGCCACATTACGCCTGGCTAAAGCGGCAAGCCCGCGCGCACATAAAAATGCCGATCATCACTGATCGGCATTCGGTTAGAGCGGCAGCAGGAAGCGTGATCGCTCCTCGGTCCGGGCAAGCTCCGGGAACTCCAGCAGCAGCGCCCGGTTGCCCCGGCCGATATGCTCCATCACCGCCCGCGTAATGTACTCACGCACCATGCCCGTGGAGACGTAATACATGGCCCAGGCTTGTTCGGGCGTACAGTGGCCGATCTGTTCCTCGATGTCCTTGTACGCCTTGTCATCGTCCGACTTCACGTCGCGCTGATATTCGGCTTGGCCCATGATGGTTCTCCTTCACTGACACGTCTGCTGCAGCCCGGACCGCCTATTCATTCACCCGATCAGGTCCCGCTCTTCACCTTGGTCCACACCCGCGTGCGGATTCGCTCCAATTTCAAGGGCAACGGTTCCAGGGGAACCAAGGTGGCGATCGTCTCTTTGGACGGGTAAATCCAGGGGTTGTCGCGCAACTTCTGCTCGACCAACTCGGTGGCATCCTTGTTGGCGTTGGGGTACAGCGTGTGGTTGGAACTCTTGGCAATCACTTGCGGGTCGAGCATGTAGTTGATGAACGCCAGACCCTGCTTGGCATGCGGCGCATCCTTGAGCAGCACAAAATTTTCCGACCACACCAGCCCGCCTTCACGCGGCAGGCTGTAGGCAATCTTGCGGCCGGTGTTGTTTTTCTCATTGATGGCTTGCGCCGTCAGCGCTCCGCTCGCCCAACCCACCACCACGCAAATATTGCCGTCGGCAAAATCGGCGTCGGTCCTGGAAGAGTCGAAGTAGAGGACGTAAGGACGGATCTTCAACAGCAGCGCCTGGGCTTTCTGGTAATCCTCATGGTTCTGGCTGTTGCTCGGCAGCCCGAGGTAATGCAAGGCGATCGAAATGATTTCGCTCGGCGAGTCGAGCATCGCCACGCCACACGATTGGAGCTTGCTGATGTTCTCTTCCTTGAAGATCAGGTCCCAGCTGTCCACAGGGGCATTGTCACCCAGGGCGGCCTTGACCTTATCCACGTCATAACCAATGCCGGTGGTGCCCCACAAATACGGCACGGCATACCGGTTACCCGGATCGTTGGCGGACAGCAGCGCCAGCATTTCGGGATCGATGTGCGAGAAATTACTCAGTTGGGAACGGTCCAGCGGCGCAAGCACACCGGCCTGGATCAGGCTGGGCAAGACATTCGAGGTGGCGACGACAACGTCATACCCGGTGCGCCCGGCCATGACCTTGCTCTGCATGATCTCGGCACTGTCGAAGGCATCCAGGTGCATCCGGGTACCGGTTTTCTGTTCAAATTCCTTGGGCGTTTCCGGCGCGATCAGCCCGAACCAGTTATACAGATTGACCCGGGGTTCGGCCGCCGAGACCGGCGCACTGACACACACAGACACCAGCGCAGCCATAAAAATGGCGCGCAATTGGGGTTGACTCATCTCGCTATCCTTGTCAAAACGACAGGCCATCATGGCCTGCATCCACTGGAGGGTGAATATACTCGGCACGCCCGATTAGTAAATACCCAGAAGTACTTAGCCCAGCCCCATGAATACCTAACCCTAAAGGGGTAGTAAATGTCGCTCGACCTTCACAACCTGGCCTGGCATCGGTCGGCCGGGACGCTGATCATGCAGCTGAACCGCCCGGCGTTCTGGAGCTCGCTGGTTCGCGTGGTAAAGGAATATGTCCAGATCGACAATTGGGTTGTGCTGATCTTCAGCGACCAACAGGTGCAGGTCATCAGCCTGACCGAAGTCGCCGATGCAGACGAAGTGGACGCCCTGACCCAGCGCTATGTAAAAGGGCTGTACCTGCTGGACCCGTTTTACATCGCCAACCGGGAGAACCCACAGAGTGGTTTTTTCCATCTGTCCGACATCGCGCCGGAGCACTTCCTGACCACCGAGTATTACCACCAGTATTTCGCCCAGTACGTCAGCGTGGACGAGGTGCAATACAACGTACAGCTCGACGCTGACAGGACGCTGTGCATGTCATTTGGCAGCAACGTGCGATACAGCCCGCAGCAGATCACGACGCTGGACATGATCAAGCCCTGGGTGATGGCATTGATGCATCAACGCATGTGCTTTGAGAGTGATGCGGAAAAAAGCCAAGCCGAGCCGCCACCGTGGTCTGAGGCGATCATGCAACTTGGCGCACAAATCACAGTGCGCGAAAAAGATGTGCTCCGGCTGCTGTTGAGCGGTTTTTCCAACAAAGAGATCGCCGGCAAGCTGAACCTGTCGACCGAGACCATCAAAGTTCACCGTCGCAACCTTTACAACAAGCTGAGCATCAAGTCTCAGTCCGAGTTGTTTGCACGGTTTTTCCTGCCTGGGCAGGAGGGCGTTGCCGGACCCGCCCCGTGACGAACGATAGGACCTTCAAGACTAGAATGCGGTTCGCCGCACGGGTCCTTTCTTCATAGACGCATCATCTACGCGGTAGACGGACGCCCCCCTGCGCTGGGAGAGAGGTCAAGCTGACGTCCAAGTCGACTGATCAGCAGCGCCACGGAGTCAGCGTTGCTCAAAATCGTATCCATTCTCTTGAGAGGGTCACTCCGAAATATTCGCCGTGCATCGTCGAGTCCATCTCCCCCGGTAACCGACAAAATATGCTGTAAAAGGCTGCCTTGTGGATCTACATTCTTCACGATCTGGAACAGTTCCGTGAACGGCGTAAAGAGACGCAGGCGTTCAGTCTGGCGCTGTTTCAGGCGTGTTTTGAAGGCCCGGTTATACGGAGTGTCATTCCTGATAAGATCGAGAAATGGATGACAGGCATCCAGGCGGGCAATGTCCTCCGTTGCGCACACATGATGAGAGAGTTCATGAATGAGAGCGATAGCACGGGCATGGACGTTGACATAAAACGGCTTGGTTAGAAACGGCTTGTACTCCAACGTAGGCTTGAAAAACGCCTGGGTTAAATAAATGACCTGGTCTGCGTCCGGAACCACGACAAACGCCATGACAGCCGCATTACCAGGGGGCGAGGTGCCGCGCGAAACCCCAACAACGAAGCGTTCTGAGTTCAAGGTATTGAGTGAAGGGGCTGTGAGAGCGTTGAATACCTTGTCAACCACTGACTGTATTTTCTCGATATGTTCCGCTTCTACGACTTGTAAATCGAAGGTCTCCTTGATAACTGCGAGCGTGGGAGTGGAGGCTTGTAGGGTAGCGGCAACCAGACGTAAGTTCTCCTGCGCGTTTTTTGTATAATAGGTCGCCAGGGCCAATGCTTCAGTGATCATCAAACCCCGTTTGGGATAGAGGGTTCGGATGGCTTTCATACCGGATGCTTCGATATTCATACCTTCACGAGCTACCGGGCATGAATAAAATTGATTGCTCAGTTTAGCGAGTGCTCGTCGAGCATGCAGTAACGGAACTTGGCTACTGAGCATCCATTGTTGGCGGGTGTTTTTTCGTATCAGAGGTCCATCTCCCAGGGAACTGAAAATACGCCAGTGCTCACCCTGTTGTTTGACTTGAAAGACTTTGCCTTCGACGGGCGCATAGTGGCGTTTCTGAGCTGATTGGTAGAGCCCAAGATCGCCAACGCTGGTCATCTCCTGTAGCGCGAGATCGGTTACTTCATGGGGTTGCAACCGGGTTCTTTCAGGCGCGGTGATGTCGATGGCTGGCCATGTTGCAACGGCTTCGGACGCGATGGCATCAGGTTGCACAGGTAACGTCTGCTCTGAAATTTCTGGCATTGACTGGCGAAGCAATGCCATCTGCGCAACGCCACTCACGAACTGCGAGATTGCTGTGCGCCAATGATGATCTTGCAACGCGTCGGCAGAAGTCTTGAACAGTTTGTAGCTCTGCCAGACGAGCCACGGGTATTCCAGCTTTGCGGCCAGAAACGGAATGCCTTGGTATATACCGCTCGAGAAAACGCTCTTCGCCAGGTTCCAATAGGCAGCGGCGTTGGAGATGGAATGGCATCCCAACAATTTCAACAACAGCTCGAAGTTGTCCGCAAATAGCTGTTTGAACAAGCACCCGACGATGGGATTTGAGGCCAGTTGCAACGAGCTTCTGGAGGCATTGTTCGGGTTGAAAAACGTCGTGATTGCCGATTCTGCTGCCTGCGGAAGCAACCTGAGCACCCAACTTTGTAGCGGGCCAAGTGACCAGAGTTCTGTCAGTAAACTCGCTTCGTCGGGATATTCCTTAAGGCAGTGACCTTGACTGTAAGGCGCATAGAGAACGTGAGGCCCCTGATCTGATGCAGAGCTGATCACGTAAATGCCCACGACTTTGACCGCTGTGGCGCCTATGGAGGTCAGCAGTTCAAGCGGGCGGATGGTGGCATTGGCACCTATAACGGCAGCACGGGCAATCGAATCCGGCATGTCCATGATCTGCTGGATATAACCGAACGCTGTTGCAGTCATTTGCTTTGCCAGGAATTGGGCATGTGCATGTTGCATCAGTTGCCAGGGTAATTGCCGGGCGAACCGCTGTTGACGCTCAAGCAGGTCGGGATTAGCAGCCGCGAAGAGCCCTCGTAGATAGTCTTGATAGGTGCCACTGACGTTCAGCGCCTGGATGTGTGTGGTAAGGGTTTTTGCGTCCATCTGGCTGGAGAGCAACGCTGACCCCGTCGAAGTAAAGCGCGGGGTTTTAGTTCCCCATTCATCTCGATGGCTCGTCGCGTAATCGACCAGGGTCAACGTCTTGTCGACAGCGTTCCTGTGTGCAGGGACGGTGACTTCAATCTGATCGGGGGTGACGCGGCTCTGGTTGTCGAGCGTGCGTAACAACGTTGACAGTTTGTTGCGCGTGAAATCGGCCAGTGAGTCGATACCATGAAGGTAGTCTTTGTCCGCTTCCACGCTGTTTCGATACTGCTCGAGCAGTTCAACCTGTAGTTGCTGGTCCGCGATGGGAGCGTTGGCCACCCATTCAGGTAATGAGTGCCGCAGGATCAGTGCCTGGGCGATGGCCGTAGAGCGCTCCACGTTAGTCGGTGCGAGTGTCTGCGTTATTTGGACCTGCCAAATGTCCTGCAGGTATTGGGCGGGTAGCTTCGGGCTAAGCAGGTGAGTGATCTCGGATTTTCTTTGCTGCTCGTAGTGCTGGTGCAGGTAGGCGACCAAGCCGTCTTCGATCAACTCGAAAGACCCAACGGTATAGACCTGATGCAGGAGACGTTCGGACCGAGGGAGGTTTTCCAGCAGTGCAATGCGTTCTTCGGGCTCAAGCAAGCGCTGGTTCAACGTGGTTCTGAGGGCGGCCAATGAACTGAAAACCTCCAACCCCAGCGCTGGGCTCCAAAGAATGGTTTTGCCGGAATATTCGGGATCTTGCCCCCCTCGTTCGGTTAGCACAAAACAGTTGCTCAATGCGGCGCTGACGTCCCGCTCGGCAGTCGTCAGCGTCAGTGACAAGGCATCGGGCCGGAAAGCGTTCATGCTGCGTCGCGTATCACGTTTGTAACTGTCGAGGACCGTCAGGATGATTGCCCGGTCGCTGGGCCGTAGTGAATTGTCCAGGACCCTGAGCTTTGCTTCCGCCTTCAATCCAACGGTCATCGCCCTCTCGAGCAGAAGCCGCAGGTCGGGAAACCGTTGGTCCACCAGACGCAGGTGGCCTTCAAAGCCTTTCAGCGAGGTTTCGATGATTGTGTTGAAGGCGGGTAATTCCAGATCGGGCACCTTTTTAGCAACACCCTCGGAGGCTATTGCAAAGAATCCGCTGTTGGGCGAAGGCGTGAGGGGCCCTGACTCCCCGCAGAACCGTGCCAGAAAATGGTCGACCATATTGACCGACGATACCGGTGTACGACGTTCGGTATCACCGGGAGGACTGCTGTAGGTATTTATAAAAATATTCGCGGCATAGAGAACGGCTTCTTCTGTGCTGGAGAGTTCAGAATTGAGTTGTGCGATGGCGGAACGGTAGAGAGTCGGGCGAGTTGCCAGTTTGCCCTCCAGTTCGGTATGCAGACTTTCGAGTTCTCGCAGTTCAGTGCGAACCGTTTGCAGGGCTGACTGCGCTTCTTGCGGAAAATCAGCAGAGGGGTACCAGGACGCCGCCAACTGAGTACTCCAACGTCCTTTGGCATCCAATCCCCGTAACGCTGGATCAATCATCGCGCGAACATCAAGCAGATGGTCAATCAGCGCGTCGATGTCCATGGTGCCTTTGCTCTGACGGTACATTTCCAGGCCAAATTCCAGGTTCTGAGCCTGTTTTTCGATGACCGTGCGCATCAGGCCCGGGAACACCGCTCCTGTGAGAGGGCTTGTAATGACCGTTGAGGTACTGAAGCTGACATCGAAATAACGTTGCGGTCGAGACAGGTAGCTCTTCCAGTCGTCAGGCTGCTTCGGTGAGTTCACTCTCTCCTGAAGACGCGTTTTCAACTCTTCCACATCAGAGTCCGCCAGTACGCCTTCACTGGGGGTATAAAGAATGGCCTGTGCATCTGCCTCGCTTTCTATTGGACGGATCATGAGGGCGCCGGCCAGTTCAACAAAGGAGACATTTGATTCGCCCAACAGTACTTTTTCGACGCGCAAGGCGCTGGCACTGTCAGAAGAGAGTGCATCGGAGGTCAGCAGGAGTGTCTGGATTTCAAGACTTTGGTCCGTGGAAATATTCGCCTGTTGCTGCTGATCAAGCAGGCTGACCCGGAACCTGTCGCTCATGGCCGCCGCAAAGTAATCCAGTCGCGAGGGCCCTGCTCGGCTCGCCGCCTCCCAAAATAGTGAAAGCTGGGCTTTTATTTGCTCCATCAACCCTTGGGCCAGCGTTTGTACAGACCTCTCCCAATGCAACTGATCGTCCGCCGCACGGTTTGACTGCTGAGGGTCGGGGGCTCTGCCAAGGTTACTGTATTGCCGGGTTTCGCCTGCAGGCCAACTGTTGTCGACGAAGTAGGCAAGCACGGTTTCGCTCAATGAGCGAGTTGTGGTTTGGGATGTCTCGGCTATGTGGCAGCTCACGCGTGTATCGCGCTGATTCAAGCCCGGAAAGCGTGCAGCCAGCGCCGTATTGATCGCCTGTTCCAGCATTGACGTCAAACTTGGCGTTGAGTACAGCTCCTCAAGCATGCCCTGAGCATTGTTGCGCAGGTTATTTTGAAGTGTGCGCTGTTGCTCTTCAAAAACGGCGCCGGCTACGGATACAGTGGTGAGCGTGAGTATTTGGTTGGTGCTCAACGCCGCTCGCTGAGAGAGAGACAGGTAACGAAACAACGCTTCTCGTTGTTCGGATACCTCCAACCATGTACTCATTGTCGATTTTACGCTGGCAACGCTATCGAATCTTTCCAGGCCCCGGCACGGTGTGTAGAGGAACGCGCCACCACCGGGCGCAGGTCTCATCATGAACGCACCGGCGAGTTCGACGGACGGCTTGCCGAGCAGGGTCAGGTGAAGGGTCTCAACCTGCATGGGAGGCTGGCGCGCCATGCGTGCGGCATGGGTGGCAAAGTGCACCGAATCGAACCAGTCCAGGTCCTCAAGGGTGAAGCCGCGTGCGCGTTGGCGCGCCGTCAGTTGATCTCTGGTTGCAAGTATTTCGGTGAAAAAATAGGGAGGGTTATCTTCCATGATGAGACCTTATTGCCGTCGTGGCGATGGCTTCGCCGCTTGTATGGGCGGGAAAAGCATTGATCTTTCGATTACACCCGTACGTACGGCCGATGGTTGGCCCGCAAGGTTGCGTGCATAGCTGCACAACGTGATGGGAAGCTCAGATACCTGATAGGTCGTACTGCCGGTGAAAAGTATGTAGCGGACATCGTCGATGTCTTGGCAAGAAGCGCCATTCGAAGCGTCCATATAGAAGTAGTGGTGAGTGAAATCTGTGTATTGGTTGTCCCAATCGATGCTGTAGCTCAGGTTGATCCGCGGTGTAGGCGCTGCAGCGGTCAAGAACACGGAGTGCGTGAATACATTGTGGAGCAAGGCAGGCGTCAGGGCTTCGTTCTGGCTGTCTATCCCTATAATGCACAGCACATGAGCCCCTAGCGCCGGCCCGATCTCTTGATTGATATAGCCATCGGTTGACGCTATCGCGCTGTGATAATCGTTGGGAAACCTACATTCCTTAACGTCATGTACTGCCTTGAATCGATAGTAAGCATTTTGGAGCGAGAATCTGATATTCCAGGTGGGCCGGACGTTTCGTCCAAGCACGTCCTGCTGCATATGCACATAAGGATTCAGTTTCCACGGTTCTTCAATGATGACCTCGACGGCTTTCAGCTGACAATCCACCGTATTGTTCAAGAATTGACCATCAACAAAACAATGATGCAGGTCGTTGGCTGGATAGCTGTAGTTGAACTTGGCCGCTTCGCACGCCGAGTTGTTTTGGCAGTTGTTAAGGATGTCGTTTTTAATGACCGCTGCTACTTTGCTGACAATACCGGTCACTTCATTGGTACTGCGATCCAACATCGGACTTCCGGAACTTCCGGACTGAAGACCTCGACAACGGTTTTTTATCGCGCCAGGAAATACGCCAGGATGCTCGACAAAACTGTCTACCCCCGTTTCTTTGCAGACGCTCATGCGCAGCCCGTTCTGTCGAAACCCAGTCGGGGATCCCACATTGATCACTTCACGCTCGCCTGAATGGCGATGAGTCGCGAGCTTGAGTGGCATGATTCCCTCTGAGATGAGTGTGGTCAGTGACGTATCAAGTTCAAGAACCGCCAAATCGGTGCCGACCATGCTGCTCCAGTGGGCAGCTTTAACCCGGAAAGTCCGGTGCTGTGCAGGTGTATCGTGGAAGTATCTGAAGGTGATACTCGCTTTAATGGTTTGGTTGATATATGCCGTGCCGTAGCTGAAGAACACGCAGTGCCCACTGGTCAGCACATAGGCTGGGCCGACAGCATTATCCTGACGGTTTCGGGTATCCAGTAATATCGCATTGCAGGTTTGGCCGATGGCGTTTTTCAAATGACCGATGCCAGACCATAGCGAGTAACGCTGGTCGTGGTTATGCAATACCATGGATGAGGTTTGATCAGTCATTCCTTCAGTCAAATCTCTGGCATGGATTTGACCGGTAACACAATACAAAGCAAGTAATAAAAAGGGGATGAAATGCCGATATAACATAATAGGGTCTCGGAGAATGGCAGCAGTGGTGAATGCCAAATTGACTCGACACGTCCAATTGATGGGACAGACTGGACTAGCTCTATGAGCGACCGAGAAAAAGCTCAAGTGACGTCATCAGTGGCCGGGTATCACCCAGGGTGATGAATGCATCACGGAATGCCTTGCCGGTAGCAGGATTGAACAGCCCCTCGCGCTCAAAACGTTCAAACGCCTGCCTGGCGAGTACACCCGACCACTTGTACGAATAAGTTCTGGCCCCATAGTCACTCACCAACGGTTCGAAACTGTTGACTGGACGGGTATCACCAGGCCACTGCAAGAGCCCGACTTCTGCATTGACACTGGTGAAGACATCATGAGGTGTTCGACCGTCGCCGTAAGTCCGGTGCAACTCGAAGTCGACGAGCCCGGAGAGCAAGAGAGAGGCCGTTTCCCAACTGGTTTGAGTATGGACAAATCGCTTCACCCTATAGGCGATATCGTCAGGCAGGGGTTGTCCAGTCTGGAAATGCCCTGATAGCCAAATCAGGAACGACTGTTTGAAGCAAAACTGTTCCAGAACCTGGCTGACGAACTCCGAAGAGTCATGGCTCAATTGACCGATGCCTGATATCGCCCGATACGGTGCGGCGGTTAACAGATGCTGCAGACAATGACCAAACTCGTGCAACAAGACCCTTAGTTGCAAATGATCAAGCAAGCAGGGTTGGGTCTCGGTGGGGGGCTGCAACCGGCTGTTTAGCACCGCCAAGGGGCTTCGTGGCCTGCCTTCGGCGGTGATCCGCCGGTTACGTAAGCCTAAAGCATCACCAAATCCCGCTGCTTCTTGTCGGCGATAGGGGTTAATGAACAAATATCCGATCGGCTCCGCATACTCTCTGAGTTCAAATACCCGCACATCCTCATGCCAGGTATCGGCAGCCGCGTGTTCGATCAGATCAACACCGAACAGCGTTTTTGTGAAGGCGCACAATCGTTGCAACACCGTCTCCAAGGGGAAGTAATTGCGAAATGCCTCTTGGGAAATGCCTGCCACGTCCTGGCGAATTTTTTCAGCGACATAATGAATGTCCCAAGGCTTCACATCCGTAATTCCATGCTGCGCAGCAAAGCTCTCAACCTGCTCCGCATCTTGGGCAAACAGGCTTCGCGACAACTCGATCTGGTGATGTAAAAAGTCGACGACCTGCTCGGTCGTGTCCGCCATCTGATCCGCCACCGCCAGTTGGGCAAAGTTGGAATAACCCAAGAGCTGCGCTTTTTTATGGCGATCATCAAGCAGTACCGTCAACACCCGTTCGTTGTTGGTAATCAGGTCATCAGGACCTGTGCCTGACGCACGGCTGTAGTAAGCAGCCATCATTTCCCGACGCAGGTCCCGATTGTCCGCATAGGTCACAATGTCGCGATAGGATTGAGTTGAAAGGGTCAGCAACCAACCCGTCAAACCTGCGGCTTGAGCTGCGGCCTCCATGCGTGCCTGCACAGCGTTCGGCAAACCGATCAACAACGATCTGTCTTCGATGTGCTTGCTCCATGCCGTGTTCGAATCCTCCACCCGTGCCAGAAACTCGAACTGAAACATGCTGATTTCCATGTTCAGGTTTGTCAGTTGCAACTGCTGCTCGGACGACAGATCAAGGCCGGCCAAGTGGTACTTGCGCAAGATTTTATACAGTGCACGTTTACGCTCTTCATTGAACAGCGCAGCAATCGGGCTGTCGGCGAGCCGCCGATACAGCTGATACAGCTCGCTGTTCTGTGCCTGCTCACTCTTGTACTGCTCTGCCAGCTCCTGACAGCGCGAAATTGCTTCCTGCCAGGCTGGCGCTATGCGGGTGGAACCCAGTAGCTGGAGGATAGTGAGGGTGCCATCCAGGCGTGCTTCCAACTCATCTATGGCGAGCACGAGATCGTCCCATGCTGGGAAGGGTTTCTGGCTGGCAATGATCTCTGTGGTCATGACACGACTTTCAGCAATGATCGCCTGGACAGCCGGTATCAAATGCTCTGCTCGTATGGCAGAGAATGGTGGTAAGTCATAACGCTGCAAAAGTGGATTGTTCTCGGGCATTGGCTTCTCCTTGAGACGGGGCGGTGAAAAAAACCAGTCTAGGAGGATCAAGTGTCCGTGGGACGCTATATATGCGTGGGGGAAATGCCGAGCTGTCGACCAATATCACCGAGGGTTTAGTGTTTGCAGATCGCCTTGAACTGGCGAACCGCTGCGCGCGGAAGGTGCCATAGTACGAGTTCCTGAATAGGATTCAGGGATAGATGCCCGTACCCGCAAACGCGTCTCTCCAGCGACAAACGCTACCGCGACCATTCGGATTTCATGGACTAATTTCTGGACTGAAAACGTCAGGATACCGATGGTTTTCGGCTGATCGCACCGGAACGAAAAAAGACGCCTAAGCGTCTATTTTCAATGACTTACAGACTTCCATGGAACTCTGTAGATCGATATTTGGAGCGGGAAACGAGACTCGAACTCGCGACCCCGACCTTGGCAAGGTCGTGCTCTACCAACTGAGCTATTCCCGCAAATGGCGTCCCCTAGGGGACTCGAACCCCTGTTACCGCCGTGAAAGGGCGGTGTCCTAGGCCACTAGACGAAGGGGACACACAACTGAAACACATGGTGTGTGTTTCAGTGTCCAGAGGTTAGATCCGAAGATCATGCCCTGGTTTCACTCAGTGCCGCCCGAAGGCCACACTGCTTAAATTGGAGCGGGAAACGAGACTCGAACTCGCGACCCCGACCTTGGCAAGGTCGTGCTCTACCAACTGAGCTATTCCCGCATATTGGCGTCCCCTAGGGGACTCGAACCCCTGTTACCGCCGTGAAAGGGCGGTGTCCTAGGCCACTAGACGAAGGGGACACACAACTGAAACACATGGTGTGTATTTCAGTGTCCAGAGGTTAGATCCGAAGATCATGCCCTGGTTTCACTCAGTGCCGCCCGAGAGCCACACTGCTTAAACTTGGAGCGGGAAACGAGACTCGAACTCGCGACCCCGACCTTGGCAAGGTCGTGCTCTACCAACTGAGCTATTCCCGCATATTGGCGTCCCCTAGGGGACTCGAACCCCTGTTACCGCCGTGAAAGGGCGGTGTCCTAGGCCACTAGACGAAGGGGACACACGTACAACATTCACTACTTAGCTGCGTTTCGCTGTGTGCTTTACGCGTTAAGTGGCGCGCATTCTATGGATGGATTGAAAGGTCGTCAACCCCCAAGGATAAATTTATTAAAATCAATGACTTCGACCTGCTTTCAGGGCCTGAGGGCGAATTGTGCGTGTCCGGGCTTTGACGCCTATATTCTGGCGCCCGACAAGACGCTATAGTTCGCTCCAGCAAATGATGGCAATGTGCATCCATGCAGGGAGCGCCTATCTATATAGAAGCAAACTACCCGGGCAACTGGTCGATCAGTCCTATCCGCCGGATGGCCCAGTCACTACACTCCACTGTAAACCCTATAAAGAGGTCACACCGGTGACACCACTCATGATCACCCTGCTGGTAATAGCCGGGATCGTAATACTGATCGCCATTGGCTACATGAACCACGTGGTGGAAAACAACAAGCTGGAAAAGAAGCGCACCGAGATCGAGCTTAATGATCGCCTGCGTCGCTGCGGTGAAATCACCGAGACCTTCCCCGGCCAGTTGATGACCCCGGCGCTCAAACTGTTGATGACCCGCCTGGAACTCAACGTCAACCAGCGCCTGTTGAACCTCAACAAAGGCAGCGCACCGCTCAAGGCTCGCATCGCCGAGCTGAATACGCTGGTGGCCCAAGGCGAATCAATCCCGGTGAACAACCCGCCCGCGCCGATCCAGACCGAAGCCAAGGCAAAGGATGTGCGCTTCCTGCTCGAAGCCCTGCACGGCCAGGTCACCCGCGCCGCCCAGGACGGTTTCCTGCCGGCCAACGAGGCCAAGCACTGGATCCGGGAAATCCGCCATATCCTGGTGTTGCTGCACATCGAGTTCTTCAACAACCTTGGCCAGCACGCCCTGCAACAAGGCCAGCCGGGCCAGGCACGCCTGGCGTTCGAGCGTGGCGTGCAATACCTGCGTAAACAGCCGGAGCCGGTGATCTACAGCGCGCAGCTGCAACAGCTGGAAGCCCAGCTTGCCCGCGCCAACTCCACGGTGCTGACCAACAGCAAGCCCGCCGAAGACGAGGTCAACGAACTGACCGAAGGCCTCAAAGTGGTGGATGCCGACGCCGAGTGGAAGAAGAAAGTCATCTACGACTGATTGCGCGGTAGTTGGGCGGGCCTGTGGTGAGCGGGCTTGCCCCGCGCTGGGCTGCGCAGCGGCCCTAAAACCTAACCCCCCGATCTGTCTGCCAGAACGAGGGGTTTTTATTGGGGCCGCTACGCAGCCCAGCGCGGGGCAAGCCCGCTCACTACAAGACCAGGTCTGTACAAACAACCTACCGCTTCACAAGATGCCATCACTTTGCATCTATCCCCCCGCCCCCGACTAGCGTAAAAAAGTGCCCCTTACTCCGTGAAGTCAGAGGCCTGTTATGCCTGTCGCCGTCATTGATGGACAACCGCTGCACTACCTGGACCAGGGCACCGGCCCGGTCGTACTGCTGGGTTCAAGCTACCTGTGGGACGCCGACATGTGGGCGCCGCAGATCGAAGCGCTGTCGCAACAATACCGTGTGATCGTGCCCGAGCTGTGGGGCCATGGTGAATCCGGTGCATTGCCCGCGCAAACCCATTCCCTGAACGACCTCGCGCGCCAGACCCTGGCCCTGCTCGACCAACTGGATATCCCAGCGATCAACCTGGTGGGGCTCTCGGTCGGCGGGATGTGGGGTGCACGCCTGGCACTGCAGGCGCCCGAGCGGATCAACAGCCTGGTGCTGATGGACACCTACCTGGGCGCCGAGCCCGAGGCCACGCGCCAGTATTACTTCTCGCTGTTCAAGATGATTGAAGACGCCGGTGCCATCCCCGAGCCGTTGCTGGATGTGGTCGCGCCGATATTCTTCCGTCCGGGTATCGACCGCGAATCAGCGCTGTACCAGGATTTCCGCCGGCAACTGCAGGGTTACTCGAAAGAACGTCTGTTGCAGAGCATCGTGCCCTTGGGTCGATTGATCTTCAGTCGCGAAGACGTACTGGAGCAACTGCCGCGCCTGGACGCCGACACCACGTTGCTGATGTGCGGCGAGCAGGACAAACCGCGCCCTCCCGCCGAGTCCGAGGAGATGGCGAACCTGATCGGTTGCAGCCTGATCCTGATTCCCGAAGCCGGCCATATCAGCGCCAGGGAAAACCCGGACTTCGTCAACGAAGCCCTGCTGACCTTCCTCGCCAACAACGCCTGACCGCCCTCCCCTGTGGTCGCTGCCAACGCGCGGCGATCACAGGCGGAAGTGCCCCACCATGCCCTTGAGTTCCGCGCCTAACTGCGCCAGTTGAATGCTCGACGCGGCATTGCCTTGCATGCTCAGCGCCGACTGATCGGCACTGGCGCGGATACTGGTGACGCTGCGATTGATCTCTTCGGCCACCGAACTTTGCTCCTCGGCCGCCGCGGCAATCTGCTGGTTCATCTGCTGGATCAGCGACACTGCCACTGCGATGCTGCCCAACGCACTTTCGGTTTCCAGGGCATCGCTTACCGCCAGCTTCACCAACTCTCCGCTTTGCTGGATCTGCTGCACCGATGACTCGGCGGCGCTGCGCAAGGTGCTGACCAGTCGTTCGATCTCCTCGGTGGATTGCTGGGTACGCTTGGCCAAGGCCCGTACTTCATCGGCGACCACCGCAAAACCTCGGCCCTGCTCGCCGGCGCGGGCGGCTTCGATGGCGGCGTTGAGGGCCAGCAGGTTGGTCTGTTCGGCCACGCTTTTGATCACACTCAACACGGTGCCGATATTTTGAATTTCAGCGCTCAGGCTCTCGATGCTGGCGCTGGCAGAGGTGCTGGATGTGGCCAGCAATTCAATGCGCTGCAAACTCTGGCGCACCACCTGTTGGCCGCTGTCGACTTTATCATCTGCCGTCTGTGCGGCTTGCGCGGCCTCTTCGGCGTTGCGAGCCACGTCGTGCACGGTGGCAGTCATCTGGTTCATCGCCGTGGCGACCTGTTCGGTTTCTTCTTTCTGGCTACTGACCTCGACGTTGGTCTGCTCGGTGACACTGGACAATGAATGCGCCGAACTGGCCAGTTGCTCGATACCGGCTTGCAGGCCGCTGACCATTTGGCTCAGGCCGTTGCCCATCTGTTGCATCGCCTGCATCAACTGGCCGATTTCATCACGACGGCTGACCTCCATGCGCCCGCTCAAATCGCCGGCGGCAATCTGCTGGGCCACGGCAATCACGCTGCGCAGCGGCGCGACGATCAAGCGGGTGATCACCCAGGCCGCAATCAAACCCACCAACAACGCCAAGGCCGAAGAGCCGATGATCAGCAGTGCGCTTTTCTTCAACTGCGCCTGCATCGACTGGTCTTCGGCGTCGTAGGCCTGGTTGACCCGGCTGACGACCTGTTCCGCCCTATCATGCAACTGCTTGTAGACCACCTTTTCCTGCGCCAGCAGCCCGGTGTACTCGCCGAGTTTTTCACTGAACGCGGCGATATGCCCGGAAACTTCATTGAGCACGGTCTGGTAGCCGGAGTCCTTGACTGAGGTCTTCAGTTGCTCGACCTGGGCAAGAGCCTGGTCAGCCTGCTCGATCTTGCCCTGCTCTGCGTCGTCTTGATCGGCCTTGCGGCTCTGGTCGAGCCGCACATGGGCTTCATTCATTGCTTGCAGCATCAGGCGCGACACCTGGCTGACCTGCCCCGCCTGCTCGATAAACTCAGCGCCTTCCTTGCCCTGGCTTTCCTTCAAGCCATAGGCGCCGTCATCCGCCAGCCCGGCCTGCAATACATCTAGATTGTTGGCCACGCTGGACACCGACCAACTGGCCATTTCCAACGCCAGGTCTTTGGTCTGGGTCAATTCGACAAACTCATCGAACGCCTTGCGGTAGGCAGCCAAGGCCTGTTCGACATCAGTCATCACCGGCACGTTGGCCGCCGACTGGGCCTTGAGACTGGCCGCGAGAGCCGCCAGGGCATCGACGCTTTCGTGCAGGGCGTCAACGGCCTTGGGATCGGCGTGCAACGCGTAGTCCTGCTCGATCAGGCGCACCTTGAGCAAGCCGCTGTTAAGCGACGACATGGCCTTGAGCCCTTCGAAACGCTGGCCAACGGTTTGCAGGGACCACACACCGATCGCCGCGACCAAGGCCGTCAGCAGCAATACCAGGGTGAAACCCAAGCCCAGTTTTTTCGCCATACCGAGGTTGGCGAATTGTCGTTGCACGGCCGAAATCATTGCACTTGAATCCTCTTGCAATGGCGGTTGCCATCAAGCCCGGTTTACACAGGCGAGATTCGCAACCACAAGGCACTGAACACAAGTCGTTGGCGCCACAATAATGGCAAAAAGCTACACGCCCGTCGTTTTCAGAATGGTCGAGGTCGATCTGGCGGGCCCCATGGCGCGGAACAACGCCAAGGCCCGTTGATCATCGGCATAGGCCACGTTGATGCGCAACCACTCACTGGGCTCGCTGGTTGGGCTGAATAGCGCTCCCGACGACAACAAAACCCCGAGTCTGCGGGCGCACGCCTGCAACCGCGATGGATCGCTTGCCCTTGGTCGCGCCCACAAAAACATGCCGCCAGCAGGTGCGGCGAACACCTCCCACTCCTCGTCCTCCAGCACCTGCAGCGTAGCCGTCATTTGCGTATTCAGCCGCTTGCGCAAGCGCTGTACCCATTTGCGATAAGTGCCATTAGCCAGCAGCGTGGCCACCACCGATTCGGCGAAGCGTGAGGTGCCAAAACCGGTCAGGGTCTTGAGGCTGGCCAACTGCGCGATGATCGCGGCGCTGGCACTCAGGTAACCCACGCGCAAGGCACTGCTCAAGGTCTTGGAAAAGCTGGCGACGTAGATCACCCGATCATCATGGGGTAACGCCGAAAGGCGCGTACAACTGGGGTGCTGCAGGTCGCCGAGGACATCCTCTTCGATGATCAGGAAGTTGTCGCGCTGCGCCAGCGCCAGCAAACGCTCGCCCACGGTACGACTCAGGCTGGAGCCGGTGGGATTGTGATACAGGCTGTTGATGAACAGGCACTTGGGCCGATGCTGCTGCAGCAGCGCTTCCAGCGCCGGAATGTCAGGGCCACCAGGGGTTCGCGGCACTTGCAGCAATTGCACGCCGTGGAAGCCTAATTGCCGATAGAGGTTGCCGTACCCGGGTGTTTCGACCACCACGCAGTCGCCGGCCTTGAGCAACGTGCGTATCAGCAAGTCCTGGGCATGGCTCGCGCCCGCTGTGATGAGGATACGGTCCTGGTGGGCGGCAATGTGGATTCGACTCAGACGCTTGAACAGTTGCTCGCGCAGCGCCGGCAACCCCAATGGCGTGCTGTAATTGAACAGGCCGGCGGTGTCGGTTCGAGTGACTTCACGAATCGCGTAACTGATGTCATCGCTTTCACGCCAGGCATCGGGCAACCAACCGCAGCCCAGCTTCAACTCGCCCAGAGGACTATCAACGAAGGCGCCCCATTCCCGCTCCGCGCCTTCATACCACTGGTCCTCATACAACGTTGACGGCTGGGCCACGCTGAAACCCGAACCGTGTTTGGAAACCAGCAATCCCTGGGCGACCATCCGCTCGAACGCCTCGATCACGCTGGATTGGCTGAGCAGGTTATCGAGGGCCACCTGTCGAACGGACGGTAAGCGCGTGCCGGGGCTCACCCCACTCATGCGAATCCATTGCGCCACGGCGCTGATAATTTGCTGCACCACCGGTACAAGGGCTTGTCGATCGATCCCTAAATCCATGCGCCACTCACTTCAACTGACTGATATTCAACCCAGAACAGTTAAGCACAGAAGCGCATTTCGACCGCTCGCCAAGTCTTATTAAAGTATTGATTCTATTGAATTATTTACCTATTGATACACATTCTGACAGGGCACGGTGCCAGCTATGGAAACGCCCCACAGCCCCCCAAACCTTTTCGAATGAAGGACGGCGTGAGGTCCTAGATAGCGGTCGCACCACCGTCCACCGCCAAAGCTTGGCCTGTGGTAAATGCGGCGCCATCACTGCACAGGTATAGCACCGCGCTGGCGATTTCCTCGACCTTGCCGATGCGCCCGACCGGGTGCATGGCGGCGGCAAATTCAGCCTTGCGTGGGTCGGCCTCATAGGCGCGCCGGAACATGTCGGTATCGATCACCGCCGGGCAGACTGCGTTGACGCGGATTTTCTTCTTCGCATACTCGATGGCCGCCGATTTGGTCAGGCCGATCACCGCATGTTTGGAGGCCGCATAAATGCTCATCTTCGGCGCAGCCCCCAGGCCCGCGACCGAGGCGGTGTTGACAATGGCGCCGCCGCCCTGGGCCAACAACAGCGGCAACTGGTGCTTCATGCACAACCACACGCCTTTGACGTTAACGCCCATGATTGCGTCGAACTCATCCAGGTTGCCGTCGGCCAGCTTGCCCTTTTCGATCTCGATCCCGGCGTTATTAAATGCATAGTCCAGGCGACCATAGGCGGCGATGGTCTGGGCCATCAATTGCTGCACTTCCGCCTCCAGCGTGACGTTGCAACGCACAAACAGCGCTTCGCCACCCGCCTGGTGGATCAGGGCGACGGTGCCTTCGCCGCCCACCGCGTCCAGGTCGGCAACCACGACCTTCAAGCCTTCGGCGGCGAACGCCAGCGCGGTGGCGCGGCCAATACCGGCAGCGGCGCCGGTCACCAGGGCAACCTGGCCGGAAAACGTCATGCTCATAGAAGATGTCCTGTGGGAGAAAATAGCCGTGGGTCGAGTCTAGCCAACGCCGCCTTGGACGCGTCAGCACTATCAAACCGCCGGTTGGCGCTGCATGGATCACAGTGATAAGAGACCTAGGTCAACTATCAACACCACCTATCGACCGGCATTCGCGCTCTCGGTGAACCTTGCTCCCTACCCGTTGAAGGTCTATCACTTCAGGTTCATTTCCAGAAGAGTCGCTGCCATGACCGCCCAAACCAACCGCCAATTCCTGCTCGCCAAGCGCCCGGTCGGCGCAGCCACCCGGGACACCTTCACTTATCAGGAAGTCCCGGTGGGCACGCCCCAGGAGGGCCAGGTGCTGGTGCGCAACGAATACTTGTCCCTCGACCCAGCCATGCGTGGCTGGATGAATGAAGGCAAGTCCTACATTCCGCCTGTCGGCATCGGTGAGGTAATGCGCGCACTGGGTGTGGGAGAGGTGATTGCGTCAAACAACCCGAAATTCTCTGTCGGCGACTACGTCAACGGCGCCCTGGGCGTGCAGGATTATTTCCTCGGCGAGCCACGTGGCTTCTACAAGGTTGATCCGAAACTGGCGCCTTTGCCGCGCTATCTATCGGCGCTGGGCATGACCGGCATGACCGCCTACTTTGCGCTGCTGGAAACGGGTGCACCCAAGGCCGGCGAAACCGTGGTGATTTCCGGCGCGGCGGGCGCCGTGGGCAGCATTGCCGGGCAGATCGCCAAGCTCAAGGGTTGCCGCGTGGTGGGCATTGCCGGCGGCGCCGACAAGTGCAAGTTCCTGATAGATGAATTGGGCTTCGACGCCGCCATCGACTACAAAAGCGAAGACGTGCCCGCGGCCCTCAAGCGCGAATGCCCCAAGGGCGTGGACGTGTATTTCGATAACGTCGGCGGCGATATTCTCGACGCCGTCCTCAGCCGCCTGGCACTGAAAGCCCGCGTGGTCATCTGCGGCGCCATCAGCCAATACAACAACAAGGAAGCCGTGAAAGGTCCGGCCAATTACTTGTCACTGCTGGTCAATCGAGCGCGCATGGAAGGGTTCGTAGTGATGGACCACGCCGCAGGCTTCGCCGCTGCCGGGCAGGAAATGGCCGGCTGGATGGCCCAAGGCAAACTCAAGAGCAAAGAAGATATCGTGGAGGGGCTGGAGACGTTCCCGGAGACATTGATGAAGCTGTTCAACGGCGAGAATTTCGGCAAGTTGGTACTGAAGGTCAACTGACCCCCAGCTTATGTAGGAGCCGGCTTGCCGGCGATGAGGCCCTTGAGTCTTGCATTGATCTAAAGGCCGCTATCGCCGGCAAGCCGGCTCCTACAGGGAGTGTTGTTCAGGCGATCTCTGCAACCACTGCCGCCAACGCTTTGGCCGGATCGGCCGCCTGGCTGATCGGACGGCCAATCACCAGGTAATCGGAACCCGCGTCCAGCGCCTGTCGCGGCGTCAGAATACGGCGCTGGTCATCCTGAGCGCTGCCCGCCGGACGAATCCCCGGGGTCACCAGTTGCAGCGAAGGGTGCGCGGTTTTCAAGGCCTGGGCTTCCAGCGCCGAGCACACCAGGCCGTCGAGACCGGCTTTCTGCGCCAGGGCCGCCAGTCGCAGCACCTGCTCCTGAGGCTCGATGTCCAAACCGATGCCGGCCAGGTCTTCACGTTCCATGCTGGTGAGCACAGTCACGCCGATCAACAAAGGCTTGGGACCGCTGCGCTGTTCCAGCACCTCACGGCAAGCACTCATCATGCGCAGGCCACCGGAGCAGTGCACGTTGACCATCCACACGCCCATTTCGGCAGCGGCCTTGACCGCCATGGCGGTGGTGTTCGGGATATCGTGGAATTTCAGGTCGAGGAACACCTCGAAACCTTTATCACGCAGGGTACCGACGATTTCTGCGGCGCAACTGGTGAACAGTTCCTTGCCGACCTTGACCCGGCAAAGCTTCGGGTCCAACTGGTCAGCCAGCTTCAGTGCGGCGTCACGAGTGGGGTAATCCAGGGCGACGATGATAGGAGTCTGGCAGACGGACATTGGAATGGGCTCTCAGGCAAGTCGAAATCGGCGCGGATTGTAGCGCAAGCGGCGGCGTTGCGGGATCCGATGATCGGTAAATACTGACCAAGCGCCATCGGGCAGGCATTTAAGGGCAATTATTTCAAAGCTGATACATTCACGACATGCCCCCAACACGCCCCACGGCTAGCCTCGCTCGCACGACCCACCGACCAGCACTTCCAGCCATGGGGCTGGACGCCTATGCTGACCGCAACGACCAGGCAGATGATCGCATTATGCAGACCCCTTCCGTCTCTGTGAACGACGAGCAAAAAGGCACAGTGATCGCCGATGACAAGCGCTGGAACACCCGCGCGCTGATCGTTGACGACGATGTACCGATCCGCGAACTGCTGATCGACTACCTCGCCCGTTTTGGCATCCTGGCCACCGGCGTCACCGACGGCACCGCCATGCGCCAGGCCATGCAGGCTGAAACCTTCGATGTGGTGGTGCTCGACCTGATGCTGCCCGGTGAAGACGGCCTTTCGCTCTGCCGGTGGCTGCGCGCGGAGTCCGACATTCCGATCCTGATGCTCACCGCCCGCTGCGAGCCGACGGACCGCATCATCGGCCTGGAACTGGGCGCCGACGACTATATGTCCAAGCCGTTCGAGCCGCGTGAGCTGGTAGCGCGGATCCAGACCATCCTGCGCCGTGTGCGCGATGACCGCACCGAACAGCGCGCCAACATCCGCTTCGACAATTGGCGTCTCAACAGCGTATTGCGCCAACTGGTGGCCGACGATGGCCTGGTGGTGCCGCTGTCCAACGCGGAATTCCGCCTACTGTGGGTCTTCATCGAGCGCCCGCGCCGGGTGTTGAGCCGCGAACAATTGCTGGATGCCGCCCGTGGCCGCTCCATTGAAGCCTTTGATCGCAGCATCGACTTGCTGGTGTCGCGCCTGCGGCAAAAACTCGGGGACGACCCCAAGGCCCCGCAACTGATCAAGACCGTGCGCGGCGAAGGCTACCTGTTCGATGCGCGGGATATCGGTTGATGCGCAACGCCTTCAACACGCTGTTCGGTCGACTGTTTGGCGTGTTGCTGGTGGCGATTGTGCTGGCCCACGTGCTGGCGATCTCCTGGTTTCGCTATTACGGCCCGCCCCCGCCGCCGCCCCAGGAAACCTTTGTCGAACAGCCTGACGGCACGATGAAGCCCCTGCCCAAGCACAAGCGACCGTGGTTTGGCGGCCCGGTGGTGCCGCTGACGTTCCAGTTCATCTCGTTGATCATCGCCGCCTGGTACGGCGCCAAGCTGCTGAGCCGGCCGATTCAGCGCCTGAGCGAAGCTGCCGAGCGCTTGAGCCTGGACCTCGACAGCCCGCCCCTCGACGAGTCGGGACCGCGTGAAGCACAGCAAGCCGCGTCGACCTTCAACCTGATGCAACGGCGCATCCGCGAACAAGTCAGCCAACGCGCGCGCATGCTCGGCGCGGTCTCCCATGACCTGCGCACGCCGCTATCACGCTTGAAGCTGCGCCTGGAACAGATTGAAGACACTCGGTTGCAAGGCCAGATGCGCCAGGACCTGGACGACATGATCGGCATGCTCGACACCACCCTGAGCTACCTGCACGAACAACGCACCAGCGAAACCCGACACTGGCTGGACGTGCAAGCGTTGGTCGAGTCCATGAGCGAAAACGCCCAGGACCAAGGCTCCGACGTACAATTCGCCGGCACCTGCGCGCCGCTGCAGGTGCAGCCGATGGCCTTGCGTTCGTGCCTCAACAACCTGATCGACAATGCCCTGCGCTATGCCGGTACGGCGCGCATCGAGCTGACGGACAGCCGCGAGGCCTTGGTGATCCGCGTGATCGACCACGGCCCCGGCATCGCCGTCGACAAGCGTGAGGCGGTGTTCGAGCCGTTCTATCGGCTGGAAGGCTCACGCAATCGCAACTCTGGCGGGGTCGGCCTGGGCATGACGATTTCCAAGGAAGCGGCCGAACGCCTCGGCGGTCGGCTGCACCTGGAAGAAACCCCCGGCGGTGGCTTGACCGCCGTGATGTGGTTGCCCAGGGCTTAAAGCGGTTTGTCTTCCCGTCGCCCCTGGGCCTGGGTCGCGCTCCAATCCATCAATAGGCTGTAGGCCACCGCCAGCAGGGTCGGGCCGATAAACAGGCCGATGAACCCAAAGGCGATCAAGCCGCCAAACACCCCAAGCAGCACGATCACCAGCGGCAGGTTGCCGCCACGGCTGATCAGGTAGGGTTTGAGCACGTTGTCCACGCCGCTGATGATGAACGTGCCCCATACGCCAAGGAACACCGCGTAGGTGTAGTCGCCCTTCCAGGCCAGCCAGGCCGTGGCCGGGATCCACACCAGCGGCGGGCCCATGGGGATCAGGCTGAGCAGGAAGGTGACGATGCCCAGCACCAATGCACCCGGCACGCCGGCGATCCAGAAGCCGATCAATGCCAGCAGGGCTTGCGCGGCGGCGGTGCCGATCACGCCATTGACCACCCGTTGCACCGTGCCGGCCACCAGTTCGATGTAGTAGCCGGCGCGATCGCCGATCAAGCGTTCCAGCAGACGGTGGACGAACATCGCCAGGCGCGGCCCGTCCCGATAGAAAAAGAACACGAATACCAGGCTCAGGGTCAGTTCCAGAATCCCACCACCGATTTGCGCACTGCGCGCCAGCAACCAATTGCCGACCTGCCCCAGGTACGGCTTGATGCTGACCATCAACGCTGCACCCTGCTGATCAATGCTGTCCCACATGCCCACCAGCCGCTCGCCGACAAAGGGGATCGAGCCGAGCCAGGTAGGCGCTTCCGGCAAACCATCGACCTGAATATCCTTGATCAATGCGGTTGCATCGCGCACATGGTCCGCAAGGTTGAAACCCAGCCACACCAGCGGCAGCGCCACCAGCAGCATCCAACCCAACGTCAGGATGCCGGCAGCCAAGGATTCCCGGCCACCCAGCCAGCGGGTCAGCAGGACCATCAGCGGCCAACTGGCAAACGCCAGCACCGCGCCCCAGAACAGCGCCGACCAGAACGGCGCCATCACCCAGAAGCTGGCACCGAACAGCACCAGCAGCAGGATTTGCACCAGTAGGCGATCGTTATTGAGCATGTAGGATCTCGAAAGGAAGACTGTAGGAAGACAGCTTAGGCGAACGGCATGGGTCCGTTCGCCCTGTTACGCCTAGCGTATCAGATGCAGGTGCAGGCCCTTGGCGTCACCCGTGCCGGTTTCCATGCGTGCAGCGCGCACGCCTTTGTCGACCAGCGCCTGGCGCCAGGCTTCGGCGGTCGGGCCAGTCAGGTTGACGCGCAACGTGGCATCCAGGTTCAGGCCACGGGAAATCAGGGTCAGCCAGGTGTCGTCAGGGTCGCCGCCCAATGCAGGGAAATCCAGTTCGCCGGTGCTTTTCAATTCACGCAGCAGGGTCGCCGAGGTGGGTAGCAGCTCGGCCAGCGGCGCGCTGGCATCCAATTGCTCCACATGCAAATAGGCGCGGCGGTTGCCACGGGTGATGCCGTACAGCGCCACCAGGGAGTTTTCCTGCGGCGCCGCGAGGCGCAGCAGCAGGTATTCCTGCTGGCCGTCGGCGCCGACCAGCTTGGCGTTGCCGAACACTTCATTGGCCCACAGGCTGCTTTCACCGCAATCCCGTGCCTGGCACCAGAACAATAACTGCGCGCCCTTCTCCTGCAAGGCTTCACGCGTGGCCGTGAACGCGGCGCTGGAGCTGTGTTCGGCGGGCAGTTCATAGGTGATGGCGGTGGTCTGGCCGCGGGCGATGGCCTGGCCTTCGTAACGCAGTTGGCCGCTGATCTTGCGGATCGCGCCCATGGGGTAGATACGTTCTTTTTCTTCGGCGGGACGGTAGTCGACGATTTGCGAGTCGACCTGACGGGCCACGGTGGGCAGGTCCTGGCTGCCTGGTACGTCGGCGGCGAATACCAGTGGGCTCAAAAGGCTCAAGCCCAGGATACGGATACATCCTTTACGCACGCTCATAAGATCAACGAGCCCTGGCCATCGGAGGTCGCAGCGGTGTTGAGTTTGTTCATGGTTGACTCCCTTTCAATCCGCCCAGCCTCGGCAGTTGACCGCCCCAAGTCAAGGCGCAGAGAAGAACCGATTGAAACAGTCTGCAACAAGGACCGCGCCGGACTCATCATTCAGGTGTAAATGGTGGCCGCCTGGCAGCGTGGTTACGGTAAAGGGTAACTGGGAAAGCAATTCGGAATGTTTCGCCAGCATGCCGTCGGCAGCGACCACCAACTGGGTAGGGCAACTCACGCGTCGCACGAAAGCCATCGCCTGTTCCTCAGTCAGGCGAAACGGTGAGGCCAGGGTCAGACGGCTGTCGCTACGCCAAGTGTAACCACCCGGCACCGGCATCAAACCGCGCTGCGCCAGCAGTTCGGCGGCTTCGCGACTGACAGCCACCACGCCTTTCATGCGTGCCTCGACCGCGCGATCCAGGGTGCTATAGACCGGCTTGCGCTTGTCCTGCAGGTTCAATTGCGCCTGCAAGGCCATGCCCAGCCGCTCGGCGGCATTCTCACCGCTGGCGGTCGGCGGGATCACACCGTCGATCAATCCCAGGTGCGTCACACGCTCCGGCAACGCGCCGGCCAACACCAAGGACACGATGGCGCCGAGGGAATGGCCAAGTAATGCAAAACGTTTCCAGCCCAGTTGTTCAGCGACTTGCAGCACGTCAAAGACGTAATCCCACAAGGCATAACCGGCACCGGTAGGACGATGCGCCGAATGCCCGTGACCAGCCATATCCAGCGCAACGATGCGCAACCCCTGGAGTTTTGGCGCCAGCCGCGCAAAGCTGTTGGCGTTGTCCAGCCAGCCATGAAGGGCGATCACCGGCAAACCGTCCTCGGGCCCGAACAAATGGGCCGCCAGTTCGATATGGGGCAGGCTCAGGCGCACTTCTTCAACCGGGGTGCTCATGCGCAGTTGCGCTCGCGGGATTCCCAGCGGGAGAACAGGTTCTTGATCAGCGTCGCGGTGTCTTGGGGCCGTTCAAGAGGAAACATGTGGCCGCCGGGCATGGTGAGCATTTCGCCCATGGGCAGGCGCCCGACGCCGCTGGCGTGGTGACGCATCACCACCCTGCTCTGCCGGCCGCGCACCACCGCCAGTGGCACCTTCAACTGGCGCACTTGGCCGGGGCTGGTGTGGGGCACGCCACGGTAGATGCTGATTTCGGTGGCCGGATCGAAACGCAGCCGCAGGCGATCGCCCACTTGCAGCAGGCCGTGTTGCAGGTAGGCGTCAAAGCATTCGGGGTCGAAGCCACGGAACAGGGTTTTGCCGGAGAAATAGCTGCGCGCCGCGTCCAGGTCGCTGAATTCTTCTCGACGGCCCAAGGTGCGCCCGGCCGGGGTCAGCCGGTCGATAAACCCGAAGCGTTTGGCCGCGCGAATCACCCAACGGTCGGCGCGGGTCAGCACTGGCGAGTCCAGCATGACCACGCCACGGTACAACTGCGGGCAGCGCATGGCCGCGTGCAGGTGCAACACGCCGCCGAGGGAATGGCCCACGCCCCACACCGGTTCCGGTTGCTGCTCCAGGTGGTGGATCAGCTCGTCCACCAGGTTCTGCCAGTTATCGTCCACCGGAAACCGGGGGTCGTGACCGTGCTGTGGCAGATGAGCCACCGCGTACTCCGGAGCCAGGGCGGCGAACAACTTACCGTAGGTGGCCGAGGGGAAGCCATTGGCGTGGGCAAAAAACACGTGCTGCGACATACCGGATCCATCTACAAAAACAGAGATTGATTGTCACCATGCCCGGCCGGCACAGCAATGACTGTAACTGCCAGGAATGATGACACTCACGCCACGCCTATCGTGCCGGCGGGTTCTCGCCCAGCGGCACCACGGCCATGGTCAGGCGCGACACGCAACTGGCCTTGCCCTCATCGTTGGTCAGGCGGATGTCCCAGACCTGGGTAGTGCGGCCAATATGGACGGCCCTGGCCACCGCTGTCACCCGCCCGCTGCGCACACCGCGCAGGTGGTTGGCGTTGACCTCCAGGCCCACGCAATAAAACTTGCTCGGGTCGATACACAGATAGGCCGCCATGGAGCCAACGCTCTCGGCCAACACCACCGAGGCGCCGCCATGCAGCAAGCCGTAGGGCTGATGGGTGCGATGGTCGACCACCATGCTCGCGGTCAGGGATTCGTCGTCGAAGCTTTCAAAACGGATGTCCAGCAGTTCACCGATGGTGTTTTTCTGGATTGCGTTGAGTTGGTCGATGTTCGGTTGGGTGCGCCACAGGCTCATGGAGAGTGTCCTTATTGGTTTTATTACGGCCCTAATCCTGCCACAGAACGGTTTCGGAACGCTCGCTCCATGTCTGGAAATATTCGCCGTAACTCGATTCGATCACGTTGCGCTTGATCTTCAAGGTCGGCGTCAGGAAGCCGTTCTCTACCGCCCAACTGTCTTTGACCACCACCAATTGGCGTAGGCGCTCATGCTTATCCAGCGCCTGGTTGACCTGTTCCAGCCAGCGCTCCAGGCTGGCACGCAGGGTTGGCAAATCCTCACTCACTGCCGATAACACGCATAAGCCTATCGGCGCGATCAGTCCATCACCCACCACGCACACCTGCTCGATACGCGGATGCTCGGCCAAGCGGTTTTCAATCGGCGCCGGCGCCACGTATTTGCCTTTGCTGGTCTTGAAGATTTCCTTGAGCCGTCCGGTCAGGCGTAAACGCCCCTCGGCGTCCTGCTCGCCTTTGTCGCCCGTGCGCAGAAAACCCTCGGCAGTGATGGTTTCGGCGGTTTTCTGCGGGTCCTTGTAGTAGCCGAGCATGGTCGCGCCGCTGCGGACCTGGACTTCGCCTGTCGGGTCGATACGCACTTCCACCCCGGGGCACGGCAAGCCGATCCAACCGAGGGTCTGCTGGCCGGGGCGGCAGACATGGGAGTAGCCGCAACTCTCGGTCATGCCATACACCTCAAGCACATCCAGGCCCAGGCGTTGATACCAGCGCAGCAACGCCTCAGGCACAGGCGCCGCTCCCGAAAGCGCGATACGCAACGCGTCCAGGCCCAGGCCGGCGAGCACCTTGTGGCCCACACGCTTACCGATGAAGGGCAGGCGCAACAAGGTGTCCAGGCGCTTTGCGGGAATCTTGGCGTAGACGCCCATCTGGAATTTGGTCCAGATACGCGGCACGCCAAACAGTGCGGTCGGACGTGCCCTACGCAGGTCCGTCAGAAACGTCTCCAGGCTTTCGGCGAAAAACACCGTTTGCCCGGTGTAGATCGAGGCCATCTCGACAAACATCCGCTCCGCCACATGGCACAGCGGCAGGTAGGACAACAACCGGTCGCCCTCGCCCAAGCCAAACAACTCCGTACCACGGGTGGCGGCAAACCCCAACGCGCCGAAGCTGTGCATCACGCCCTTGGGCAGGCCGGTAGTGCCGGAGGTATAAATGATGGTGGCCAGGTCCGAGGCCGCAGGTGCCGGCTCATCCTGGATCGGCGAGCAGGCTTGCAGATCGGCCCAACTGAAATCGAATTCGCCCGCTGGGCACAACGGCAGGCTGATGGTCGGCAAATCCGCAGGCACGCCGGGCGCCATGGCTGGCCAATCATCAAGCTTGCCGATAATCACCAGCGCCGCCTCGGAATGGGTCAGCACATGGGCGACGGAATCAGCGGTGAGATTGGGATACAGCGGCACCGAGACATGCCCGGCCATCCAGATCGCCAGGTCAGCAATGATCCAGTGGGCGCAGTTTTTCGAAATCAGCGCAATGTGCGAGCGGGGAGGCAACTCCCGGGCGCGCAGCCAGTGCGCGGCGCAGCGGGCCTGGTGGCCGACGTCGCCCCAGGTGAGGCTTTGCACGTCGCCACCACCGACCGGCTGCACCAGAAAGGTTTGGCGCGGATGTCGCGCTTCACGTTCGAAGAAGACCTGCAACGGCAAACGAAAAGCGACGGGCATGGGACGCGCTCCTTTGTGGTCCGACGATAGCCAACCAAGCACTTGCTTGGTTGACTATATAGCACACACAAAGCCGCGATAAAGCCTACGGGTTCTTCACACTGACCAGGCTCATCAGCCCCGCCAGCGGGAAACCCCCTTCCAGTTCCGCCAGGCTGGCGGTGTGCATCGGCTGCGGCTGACGCTGATGACCATGCTGCAGGAAGCTGATCAGGCTGCCCACCAACGGTTGATGGCTGACCAGCAGCACGTTGTCATCGGTGTCGAGGTTTTCCAGCACCTGCAACGGATTACCCTCCGGCGTCAGCCACGGCACCGTGCGAATCTGCGGCTCAAAACCCAACACCTCACGCACCAGCTGCGCGGTCTGCTGCGCCCGCACATAGGGGCTGGCGATGATCGCGCTGAGGGGCTGGCCGATCAGTTGCGCAGCACTGCGCAACACTTCGGCGCGGCCATGCTCGGTGAGGTTGCGCTCGGCATCGGTGCGCGCATGCCCTTCGGCCTCACCGTGGCGCAGTATCCACAGCTTCACAGCTTCGGCTCCTCGTCACGCACCGGGTGCGGCGCGGGCGGCACGCTGTGGGCGGTTTCGCCCTCGGGCGCGCGCGGGGTCGGCCAGTCGGCGAACGGCCAAGGCTTCTGGTCGGTGTGGAAGCTGCCGAAGCGGCCGATCTGCGCCAGGAACTGGCTGAGGCTGTCGCCAAAATTCATCAGGCCCAGGTTCGGGGCGCCGTAGACCAGGCGGTAGATCAACTGCACCACCACCAGCGCGCCGAGCAGGAACTGCGCCACTTGCCACACTAGGGCAAACACCAGCATCCACAGGATGCGCAGGCCAATGGATTCGTACTTGGGAGCTGCTTTCGGATCGTTCATGACGCGTTCCTCAGTTGAAACCACTGGTGGAAATAAAGTCGACATCGGTTTTCGGCTCGGCACGCATCAGCAACTCGATGACCTGGTCCAAGGTGCGCCCTTCAAACAGGATCGCGTGCAACCCGGCGACCAGCGGCATATACACACCGACTTCCTGGGCCTTGGCCTTGAGCACCTTGAGCGTGTTGACCCCTTCGGCGACTTCGCCCAGGCGCGTGACCGCGTCTTCCAGGCTCAGGCCCTGGCCAAGGGCGAAACCCACCTGGTAGTTGCGGCTTTTCGGTGAGGAGCAGGTGACGATCAAGTCGCCCACGCCTGCCAGACCCAGGAAGGTCATTGGGTTGGCGCCCTGGTTCACCGCAAAGCGGGTCATCTCGGCCAGGGCGCGGGTGATCAACATGCTCTTGGTGTTTTCGCCCATGCCCAGCGCGACGGCCATGCCGGCGATGATCGCGTAGACGTTTTTCAGTGCACCGCCGAGCTCGACGCCAAAACGGTCGCTGCTGGCATAGACGCGGAAAGTGCGCCCATGCAACACGGCCTGGACACGTTCGCAGAGTTCTTCGTCTTCACTGGCGACTACGGTGGCGGTCAACGCGTGTTCGGCCACTTCCCGTGCCAGGTTCGGCCCGGACAGCACGCCAATGCGCGCTTGGGGAGCGATTTCCTCGAGGATTTCGCTCATCAACTTGAAGGTCTGCGCCTCGATGCCCTTGGTCAGGCTGACCAGCAACTTGCCGGCCAGACGCTCGGCGTGGGGCGCCAGCACCGAGCGCAAGGCGCTGGAGGGCAGCGCGACGAAGCACAGGTCGCACGCCGTGAGGGTTTCGAGCAGGTCGGTGACCGGCTCGACCGCCGGATGAATCTTGATGCCTTTGAGGTAACGCGGATTTTCCCGGTGCACCCGAATGGCCTCGGCCTGTTCGGGGTCGCGCATCCACTGGCGCACAGCGTGGCCGTTCTCGGCCAGCAGGTTTGCCACGGCGGTACCAAAACTTCCGCCTCCCAGGACCGCAATAGGGCGCTGTTCAGTCATATGCAATCCGTTAATCCATACCAGTGGCGATGGCGGCATTATACGGGCCGACCCGCTGGCGGCCAGCCCCCGTATCAATTCGTGCGTTTGTCGGAAAATGCCACATTTACATGGAGTAATTGCAAGTCCGGCGACTGGCAAAAGGCCCCACCTCAGTTAACATGGGCGGCTATCCGCAATTATCAAGGCCGTGCCGTGTATTTGGGCCCTCCTCCCCGTTCATCTCTGTGGCTGATGCTGTTGTGCTGCGCGCCTGCCATGGCCGACGACCTGTTCCTCGACAGCCAGCCGCTGCCCCAGGTATTGACGGCCACGCGCCTCAAGCAATCGGCCGCCGCAGTGCCTGGCAGCATGACCGTGATCGACAGCGAGCTGATCAAAGCCAGTGGCGCGCGGGATATCAGTGAGTTGCTGCGCCTTGTGCCGGGGATGATGGTCGGCTACACCAGCGGCAATCAGGCAGCGGTGAACTACCACGGCACCAGTGCCAGCGATGCGCGGCGCATGCAGGTGTTGATCGACGGCCGCTCGGTGTACCGCGCGGGCCTGGCCACCGTGGACTGGAGCGACATTCCGGTGGCCATGGAGGATATCGAGCGCATCGAAGTGTTCCGTGGCCCCAATACCGTCAGCTACGGCGCCAATGCCTTGATGGCGGTGGTGAACATTCTTACGCGCTCGCCGGCCAACAGCCACGGCACGCGGGTAAAAGTGGTACGCGGCGAACGCGGCATCAATGATTTCTATGCCAGCCAGGGCGCAGGCTGGGAAACCGGCGACTTGCGCCTGTCCCTGTCCGGGCAACAGGACGACGGCTTCGACAGCGATGCATCCGGGGCCGACCGTCGTGACAGCCGCCGCCTCAGCCGCTTCAGCCTGGCGATCAGCCAGACGCTGAACACGCAGCAAAGCATCGACTTGCAACTGGATGCGAAGGAAGGCACCAACCAGCGACCGTATACCTACAGCCCGGTCTTTGCCGGGATCACCGAGGGCGGTAACAATTCCGACGTCACCGCCAAGGATTATGCCGGCTCCCTGCGCTGGAACTTCGACTTCAACCCGGATCACAGTCTGTATATCCAGGGCTCCGCCCAGCAGTGGGACCGCCAGCAAATCTGGAAGGCGTGTGACGCCAAGGTCTCGTTCAGCCCCGAGCTGACCCAGTTGTGGCAGATGAATCCCAACTACGCCGAACTGCTGGCCCGGCACATGGACACCTACAGCCAGGGCAGCGCACCACCGGGCAGCGCAGCCGAGCAGGCGTTGGCCAACCAGGTGCTGCAACAGTGGCGCGACGGTGCCAGTCAAAGCGTGTGCGGCGACATCGACCAGAGCACCCGCGAAAGCCGCTACGACCTGGAGATTCAAGACACCCTCAGCCTGTCCGACAGCCTGCGCCTGGTCAGCGGCATGAACTACCGCTATGACCGCGCCGACTCCGACACTTACTTCAACGGCACCCTGGACGACACCACCTGGCGCCTGTTCGGCCAGTTGGAGTGGCGCGCCAGCGAGCATTGGTTGCTGCAGGGCGGCGCCATGTATGAAGACACTCACCTGAGCGGCAACTCGCTGACGCCACGGGTGGCGGTCAACTACCTGATCAACCCGCGCCACGGCCTGCGTGCGGTGTACTCCGAGGCGATCCGCTCGCCGGACATGTTCGAGAACAACGTCAACTGGAGCTACCGCGTCACCAACCTCAGCTCCCCGGCCTACGGGCAGACCACTGGGCAATACTTCGTAAAGACCCGGGGCCCGGGTAACCTCGATAAAGAGATGATGAAGTCACGGGAACTGGGGTACAACGGCTTCTTTGCCGACATCGGGCTGAACATGGACGTGAAACTGTTCTACGACGAGATCACCGACATGATCAGCTCGCCGCTGCGCAATAACCAGTACATTGCCAGCAACGCCAACAGCGCCCGGTTTACCGGCGCCGAGTCCCAATTCGACTGGCGTGTGAGCAACGCCGACCGCCTGCGGCTCACCTATGCTTACGTCGACGCCAGCACCAGCAACCCGCTGGACAAAGCCCAGACCGCGCGCAACAGTGGCTCCGCCGGCTGGTTGCGTGAGTGGGGCCAGGGTTGGTCCAGCGCGCTGTTCTACTATGGCGATGACGCACTCAACCAATATCGCTTCGAACGGGTCGACCTGCGGGTCGCCAAGCGCATTGCCCTGGGCAAAGCCAACGTGGAGCTGGCCGGCATGTTGCAAGAACGCCTCGACAACCAGCCCACCACCTGGGCCGACAACAATTATGACCATCGCCACGTGCTCTACTTCAGTGCAGAGCTAGAGTTCTGACATGGGCGACTCGTCACGGATGACTGGCGTGTTGATCACTCGGCTCTGGCGGCGTGCCGTGCTGCTCGCCTGCCTGCTGTTGGCCGCGCCGGCATGGAGCGCCGATATCCTGCTGACCGCCGCTGAAGACGGTGCCGGTGTGCAAGCCTTTGCCCAGGCCCTGGCACAGCAACGCCCCGAAGACCGTGTCACCTTTACGGCCCTCAAAGACTTGCCGGCACCCGGCCGCCTGCCGGCAACCACGCGCTTGATCCTGCTTGACCTGCCCGGCCTCGACTGGCGCCTGCAAGAGCCTCAGGGCCCACCGACCCTGGTGCTGCGCATCAGCCGCCTGCAAGCCCATCAGCGCCTGGGCAGCATGCCGCACCCACGCATCAGCCTGCTGTGGAGCGACCCGCCGCTGGATCGCCAATTGCGCCTGATCGCGGGCATCCTGCCGCAGGCGCGGCGTATCGGCGTGCTTTATGGCGCCGACAGCGAATTCCTGCTGCCCGAGCTGAAACAGCACTCCACCTCGCTAGGCCTGGAGATCGTGCCCCAGCTCTGGGACAACATTAATGACAGTCGACCGCTACAAAACCTGTTCCGCAACAGTGACGTGCTGCTCGGCCTCGACGACCCGCAGTTGTACAACCCGAAAACCGCGAAGAACCTGTTGCTGAGCAGTTACGCCCAGCAATTGCCGCTGATAGGCCCGAACGCGGGCTTCGTACGGGCCGGCAGCCTGGCCAGCACCTACAGCGACCAGGCTGACTGGCTGGCCGTGCTTGACCGTCTGCTCGACCATTCGCCGGCCAACTGGCCGCGCTCCCTGTACCCGGATCGCTTCAAAGTCGTGGGCAACCCGCAAGTCGCGCGCTCACTGGGGATCGAACAGGTGGACGAAGCCAGCGTCGCCACCCGATTGGCCGAAGGAGAAAAACGCCCATGACCTTGCGTCGTCGTTGGGACATCAACACCCGTACCCAGCTCATCACCCTGGGCCCGGCGCTGTTGCTGACGTTGCTGTTGATCAGCTTCTTCACCTTTGTGCGTATCCAGGATTTGCGCCAGGAACTGGACCACACCGGCCAACTGATCGCCAACCAACTGGCGCCGGCCACCGAATACGGGGTGATTTCCGGCAACAATGACGTGCTCGACAGCCTGTTGCGTGCGACGCTGGCCACGCCGCACGTGCGCTTCCTGGAGATCCAGGACAGCAGCGAGAATATCCTGGTGTATGTCGAGCAACCGTCGGAGAAGCACGACCGCTCACTGTCGGTGAAAGTGTTCCAGGCACCGATTCGTCTGCAACACATTCAACTGGGTAACGATTTCTTCCAGGACAACCTCAACGAATCCAAGGCACCGCGCGCCGATTACCTGGGCCGGGTGATCGTCGGCATGTCCAACGACGCGTTCAGCCAGCGCCAGCAGGAGATCCTGTTCAAGGCCGGCATCCTCGCGCTGTTTGCCCTGCTGTTTACCTTCCTGCTCGCGCGGCGCCTGGCCGCCAGCCTGTCCCAGCCGATCAGCGCCATGGGCCACGCGGTGAAGGCGATCCAGCAAGGTGACTACCAGACGCCGCTGCCGATTGTGGATGACTCGGAGCTGGGCGACCTGTCGCGGCATATCAACAACCTTGCCGAAGGCCTCAACCAGGCCAGTCGGGAACAACAGCAGGCCATGGCCCAGTTGATCCAGACCCGCGAAGAAGCTGAGCGCGCCAACAACGCCAAGTCGGATTTCCTGGCGATGATGAGCCATGAACTGCGCACGCCCATGAATGGCGTGCTGGGCATGTTGCAGTTGCTGGAAACCACTGAGATGACCGAGGAGCAGACCGAATACGCGGCACTGGCTTCGGAGTCCACCGAGCATTTGCTCAAGGTGATCAACGATATCCTCGACTTCTCGCGGATCGAACGCGCCGCCCTGGAACTGGAGCATATTCCGTTCAACCTGGCGGACCTGATCAACAGTTGCGCGCAGGCCTTCCAGCACAGCGCCCAGCAACGTGGGCTGGCGCTGAAACTGGCGATCCCGCTGGGGATGGACGCGTTGCAGGTGCAGGGTGACCCGACGCGGATCCGCCAGATCCTGGTGAACCTGATCGGCAACGCCTTGAAGTTCACCGAGCACGGCAGCGTCAGTGTCGAGCCCCACTGGCAGACCCTCGACCATGAACTGGTGTGGTTCACGTGCACCGTGCGTGACAGCGGCATAGGCATTTCCGCCGAACGCTTGGAGGCGATGTTCGACGCGTTCCAGCAGGCTGACAGTTCCATTTCAAGACGTTACGGCGGCACCGGCCTGGGCCTGCCCATCGCCCGCACCCTGGCCGAACGCATGGGCGGCACCCTGCGTGCCCAGAGCGAAGAAGGCCGCGGCTCGGTGTTTACCCTGGAAATTCCCCTGGCCATCGACCAGCACAGCGTGCCGGCGATTGCCAGCGACGCCGACGGCAAAGCCGGCGCGGGTGATGGTCGTCATGTGCTGCTGGTGGAAGACAACCCGGTCAACCGCACGGTGGTTGAGGCCATGCTGCGCAGCCTGGGCTTCGAAGTGAGCCTGGCCACCGACGGCGCCGAAGCGATCCGCAGCGCCGAGAGCCTGATTTTCACCGCAATCCTGATGGATTGTCGGCTGCCGGTCATCGACGGCTATGAAGCCACCCGGCAAATCCGTCAGTTACCGGGCTGTGCCGATCTGCCGATCATCGCCCTGACCGCCAACGCTTTACAGGGCGACCGTGAAGCCTGCCTGGCAGCGGGAATGAACGATTACCTGGCCAAGCCGTTCAAACGCACGGATTTGCAGCAAATCCTGCAGCGTTGGGTGCAATAGCGCCGCGCCATCAGCCAACTCCGACTGGCGTGAAAGGCGAAAGTGCGGCAGTCTTAGGCACCCGAACGGGCCCATAAACAGGCCCGGTTTAAAATTTCAGTGAACAAGTGTACATTCAGTGCCTTGCCGCTGTGACTTTCACTACAACGCAATAGTCTATGTGTAGGCTGCCGACATGAGGCATGAACGCTTCATTCGGTTCGGGAAGATTTACCCTACCCTGCCGCATGGGATTATTGAGGAGCTCGCATGACCAAACAAAACGCCTTTACTCGGGAAGACCTGCTGCGCTGCAGTCGCGGTGAGCTGTTCGGCCCAGGTAACGCGCAACTGCCCGCCCCGAACATGCTGATGGTGGATCGCATCACCCATATCAGCGAAGAGGGTGGCAAGTACGGCAAAGGTGAATTGGTCGCCGAGCTGGATATCACCCCGGACCTGTGGTTCTTTGCCTGCCATTTCGAAGGCGACCCTGTGATGCCAGGCTGCCTGGGCCTTGACGCCATGTGGCAGCTGGTCGGTTTCTTCCTCGGCTGGCAAGGCCTGCCGGGCCGCGGTCGTGCCCTGGGTTCGGGCGAAGTGAAGTTCTTTGGCCAGGTCCTGCCGACCGCCAAGAAAGTCACCTACAACATTCAAATCAAGCGCGTCCTCAAGGGCAAGCTGAACCTGGCCATCGCCGATGGTTCGGTGAGCGTCGACGGTCGCGAGATCTATACTGCCGAAGGCCTTCGGGTCGGCGTATTCACATCCACTGACAACTTTTAAGGGTTATCCGCATGCGCCGCGTCGTTATCACTGGTCTGGGCATTGTTTCTTGCCTGGGCAATGACAAAGAGACCGTCACCGCTAACCTGCGTGCAAGTCGCCCTGGCATCCGCTTCAACCCGGAATATGCCGAAATGGGTCTGCGTAGCCAGGTTTCCGGCTCCATCGACCTGCCCCTCGAAGAGCTGATCGATCGCAAGATCTATCGCTTCGTCGGCCACGCTGCCGCCTACGCCTACCTGGCGATGAAAGACGCAATCGCCGACTCCGGCCTGAGCGAAGACCAGGTCTCGAACGTACGCACCGGCCTGATCGCCGGCTCCGGCGGCGCATCGACCCTGAACCAGATGGAAGCGCTGGACATCCTGCGCGAAAAAGGCGTGAAGCGCGTTGGCCCGTACCGTGTTACACGGACCATGGGCAGCACCGTTTCGGCCTGCCTGGCCACGCCGTTCCAGATCAAGGGCGTGAACTACTCGATCTCCTCCGCCTGCGCCACCAGTGCACACTGCATCGGTACTGCCGTCGAGCAGATCCAGCTGGGCAAGCAGGACATCGTGTTCGCCGGCGGCGGTGAAGAAGAACATTGGAGCCAATCGTTCCTGTTCGACGCCATGGGCGCACTGTCCACCCAGTACAACGAAACCCCGGAAAAGGCCTCCCGCGCCTACGACGCCAAGCGTGACGGTTTCGTCATCGCCGGCGGTGGCGGCATGGTGGTGGTCGAGGAGCTGGAACACGCTCTGGCCCGTGGTGCCAAGATCTACGCGGAAATCGTCGGCTACGGCGCCACTTCCGACGGCTACGACATGGTTGCCCCAAGCGGTGAAGGCGCCATCCGTTGCATGCAGATGGCCATGTCCACTGTAGATACCCCAATCGACTACCTGAACACCCACGGCACCTCGACTCCGGTCGGCGACGCCAAGGAAATGGAAGGCGTGCGTGCGGTCTTCGGCGACAAGGCTCCAGCCATCAGCTCTACCAAGAGCCTGTCCGGTCACTCCCTGGGCGCCGCTGGCGTTCACGAAGCGATCTACTGCCTGCTGATGATGGAAGGCAACTTCATGGCCGGTTCGGCGAACATCGACGAGATTGATCCGGTGGTGGCTGACATGCCGATCCTGACCAAGACCGTTGAGAATGCAAAAATCGACACCGTGATGAGCAACAGCTTCGGCTTTGGTGGCACTAACGCCACCCTGGTGCTGAAACGCTGGCAGGGTAAATAAACCCCGCAGGTTGATCACATGAAAAAGCCCCGACTGGTTCGGGGCTTTTTTGTGGGTAATGGATTTGAGACCGAGTCGCCTTCATCGCAGGCAAGCCAGCTCCCACATTTGAAATGCATTCCCCTGTGGGAGCTGGCTTGCCTGCGATAGCGCCAACTCGGTACCCGGCCCTACACCGAAAACCGCGCCACCATCGAATTCAAATCCACCGCCAAGCGCGACAACTCCTGGCTCGCGGCACTGGTCTGATTCGCCCCGGTCGATGTCTGATGCGCCAGGTCGCGGATGTTCATCAAGTTGCGATCCACCTCCCGCGCCACCGCCGCCTGTTGCTCGGACGCGCTGGCGATCACCAGGTTGCGTTCGTTGATCAAGGTGAACGCCGAGGCGATTTCCTCCAATGCCGTGCCCGCCGACTTGGCGATATCCAAGGTCGAGCGTGCTCGCGTATTGCTCTGCTGCATCGAGCTGACCGCCTGATCGGTGCCTTGCTGGATCCCGCTGATCATCTGCTCGATTTCCTGGGTCGACTGCTGGGTGCGATGAGCCAAAGCCCGCACTTCGTCGGCTACTACCGCAAACCCACGCCCAGCATCCCCGGCGCGCGCCGCTTCAATCGCCGCGTTCAACGCCAGCAAGTTGGTCTGCTCGGCAATCGAGCGGATTACGTCCAGCACCTTGCTGATGCCATAAACCTTCTGCGCCAGGTCCTCGACCTGCGTCACGTTGTCGGTCACGTCAGTGGCCAGCGCCTCGATCGACACCACAGTCTGATGCACTTGCTCGCGCCCATGCTGGGCAATGCGGTCGGATTCCCGGGACGCCTGGGACGTGGCCACTGCGTTGCTTGCCACCTCCTCCACGGCTGCCGTCATCTGGTTCACCGCCGTGGCGGCCTGCTCGATTTCCTGATTCTGCTGGTGCAAACCACGGGTGGCGTCTTCAGTCACGCAGCTAAGTTCCTCCGAGGCGGACGCCAACTGGTTCGACGACTCGGAGATACGCCGGATGGTATCGCGCAGGTTCTCCTGCATCCCCTTGAGCGCCTGCTGCAGGCGCGCCGGCTCATCATTGCCACTCACATGGATCTCGCCGGTCAGATCGCCACTGGCCACGCCCTGGGCGACTTTCAGTGACTGGGCCAGGGGCAACACGATGCTGCGTGTCAGCCACACCGCCAGGCCGATGGTAATCAGCGCCGTAAGCACGATCATGCCGACCACCCAGCTGCGCGACTGGCTGAACACGCTTTGCGCCAAGCTTGCAGCTTGATTGGCATTGGCTTTGTTGAGGTTGACCAGTTCGTGCAGGGTCGTGGCCATTTCATCGGCGATCTGGTTCATCTCGCCATTGACCACCCTGATCGCGTCTTCCAGCTGGTTGGCCTTCGAAAACCCCATGACCTGCTCCTGGCGTTGCAGGTATTGCTGCTCCTGGGCTTTGAAGCGATCAAACAGCGTGCGTTCCTCGGGCAGCACAATCAGCGCCTCGTAGAGGGTCTGCGCATGATGCAGGCCGCTTTTCAGCTCGCCCAGTTTCTGTTCGTTCTGCGCCAGCGCCTGGGAATCGCGGTTGACCAGCAGGCGCAAGGTCAGCGCCCGAACACGCAGCAAGTCCTGACTCATCTGCCCCACCGCCATCACGCTGGGCAGCCAGTTATTCTCCACCTGGTCCGATTGCTGGCGCATATTGGCCATCTGCAACAGGGCAAAGCCGCCCAGGGCAAACACCATCAACGCCAACAGGCCAAACCCCAGGCCTGCGCGCGGGGCGATATTCAAACTTCTGATACTCATGCCTTGGCTCCTTCCAAATGCGCTGCATCCATTTGCAGCTGGCTCTTGAAAGGTATCGGCCTATTACCTTCTTTGCGTAAGACGAAAACGCGATATCAACGCGCCATACCATCGCGGGTAGCTTTAGGCAGGATCGCCAGGAAGTTGTCCCGCGCCACTTTGTGCGCAACGTCCTCAGGCAAGGCATCCAAAAAGGGATCGAAGCGGCGCATTTCCTTACCCAATTTATTGAAACGCCCTACTACGTCCGAACCCAACATAAAGCGTTCCGGGAAGCGTTCCACCAGCTCTACCCACTCGGGGCGGGGCTGACCGGCATCATCCAGCAGATACGGGGTGAGCATGCTCCAGGACAGGTCGACATACAGGTTGGGATAAGCCTCCAACAGACGGCTCAAGGTCGGCAGCAAAAAGTCCATCTGCACCTGATGACGATGGATTTCCTTGCTGGTGCCGGCGTGGGCCCAGATAAAGCGGGTGTGCGGATGATTGCGCAGCGGCTCTTCCACTTCAGCCAGGTACAGCGGATTGCGCTCGCGCTTGGAGGTGATGTTGGAGTGCAGCATCACCGGCAGGTCGTTTTCTGCCGCCAGGTGATAGATGCGGGTCATGGCTTCGTTATTGGCACGCGGGGTGTCGCCTGCGGTGATGGCCGTGAGGTCGTCATGACGCGTGAAGACTTCGCCGATGCCCTGCCAGAGCCCCGGATTGAGGTCGAGCATGCGCTGGATATGGGCGGCGGAGTTCTTGTCGTTGGGATTGAAGCCGGACAGGAACGGATGAAAATACTGGCGTTGCTCTGGGCTCAGTTTATTGACCGCTGCGGCCACAATCACATCGGTGGCGCTGTACCAGTAGGCATCGGCATCATCACCAGCGTAGTAACGCGGCCGCTTGGGTTCGTCTTCGTGCCATTTCTTGGCGACCGGGATACCGGAAATCATCACATGCTCGATGCGGCTGTCGGCCATGGCCTTGAGCAGCTTGTCCATGCCCGCGGTTTCCTGGAAGAAATCCACGTAATGCAGGTGCGCGTCGCTGTAGGCATAGTCGCGGGCCTGCGCAGCAAGGCTGCTGGCGGTGAGCAACAGGGCAAGCGTCAGGCGGGTCAAGGGCACGATAAAACCTCGATAAGGGCTGATACGGGTAGACCTTGCTCACGCTGCCAGGGTTCATCCGGCAAAAAACGCGGAACACTGAAGTGCCAGCATGCTCTATAACTGCATGACCTTCATCCTGCCACCTTGTGAGGTTTACCATGCCTGTTACCGTGAATACCCTGAACCAGGACAACTTCCGTCATAGCGTCAATATCAATAACCATGAGTTGTTTACCGACCTGCCCAAAAGCCTGGGCGGCGACGATTCGGCGCCCTCCCCCCATGACTACTTCGATGCCGCGCTGGCGTCGTGCAAAGCGCTGACGGTCAAGCTCTACGCGCAGAAGAAAGACATCCCGCTGACCGGCGTGACGGTGGAAGTCACCCACGACGCCACCGAAGAGCAAAAGGGCAAATACAAGCTCAACGTCAAGCTGACGCTCAAGGGCGTGCTCACCGACGAGCAACGCGACGAACTGCACCGTGTGGCAGATCGCTGCCCGGTGCACAAGCTGATGACCACCGCTGAAGTCACCATCGAGACAAAGCTATCGGAAGGCGCCTTCAGCCAATAGCGGCAACATCCTACCGAGCGGGTTATGCTCAGCAGCATCTAACCCGCTCAGACTGGGACGCACCATGACCACCCTCACCGTGATCCGCCCTCGCCCCGAAGATGTCGAAGGCCAACCGATCCTGCGCCCGCTGCCGTCGCGGGAATGCCGCAGCGTCGGGCCTTTTGTGTTCTTCGACCATATGCTGCTCACTCGTTATGCACCGGGCGATGGCATGAATATCCGCCAGCATCCGCATATCGGGCTGTCGACCCTCACCTATTTGTTTGAAGGTGCGCTGCAGCACAAGGACAGCCTGGGTTCGGATCAGGTGGTGCAGGCCGGTGATGTGAGCTGGATGACGGCCGGCAGCGCGATTGCCCATGTCGAACGCACCCCTGAGCCGCTCAAGGCCAGCGGTTTTAGCCTGCATGGGTTGCAAGTGTGGCTGGCCTCACCCAAGGACCACGAGACAGGGCCGGGACATTACAGCCATCACCCGGCAGCCAGCCTGCCGGTGAGTGACAATCTGGGCGTGCAGATCCGCTTGATCGCGGGAAATGGGTTTTGCCTCAAGTCGCCGGTGCCGGTACTGTCGCCCACCCTGTACGCCGAGGTACAGATGCAGACGGCCACGACGCTGCTGATTCCGGATGAGCATGAGGAACGTGCGGTGTATGTGCTGGAGGGTGAAGCGCAGTTGGACGGTGAGGCGCTTGAGGTACACAGCCTGGTGGTCTTGCCCGCCGGACAGGAGATGACGCTGTTCGCCGAGAGCGATTGCCACTTGGTGGTATTTGGCGGCGCGCTGCTGGATGGGCCGCGGCGGATCAACTGGAATTTTGTCGCGAGTGATCCGGCAGCGATTGAACAGGCCAGGCAACGCTGGGCGGCTGGGGATTGGCCGACGGTGCCGGGTGAGTCTGAAAGAATTGAGTTGCCGATGAGGTAGCTATCGCCGGCAAGCCGGCTCCTACAGGGATTGTGTAGGGGCTGGCTTGCCAGTGATGAGGCCATCAGCCCTTGAACACTTCATCCAGCAAGTTATGCATCGACTGGAACGCCCGCGCAGAGGTCTTCGCGTCATACATCATCTTGCCCGGCACATTCGCATGCGGGTCGGTGAACGAATGCACCGCGCCGCCGTAGCTCAGCAGTTGCCAATCCACACCGGCCGCGTTCATTTCATCTTCGAAGGCAGGCAGTTGCGCTTTCGGCACCAGTGGGTCGGACGCGCCATGCAGCACCAGCACTGAACCCTTGATGTGCTGGGCACCGGCCGGGTTCTGGGTGTCGATGGTGCCGTGGAACGAAACGGCCGCCTTCAAGGATGCACCGGTCCGCGCCAGTTCCAGCGAGCAGAAGCCGCCGAAGCAAAAGCCGAAGGTCGCCAATTTCGAGGTATCCACCTCAGCCTGGCCCTGTAGTTGCTCAAACGCTGCTTGCATGAGCTTGAGCAGCTTCGGGTTGTCATTCTTCAATGGCATCATCGCCGCACCGGCTTCATCGCCATTCGACGGACGCACGGTCTGTCCGTACAAATCGGCAATCAGCACCATATAGCCCTTGCTGGCCACGCTCTTGGCGATTTCTTCGGCACCCGCACTCACTCCCATCCAGTTCGGCGCCATCAGCAGGCCCGGCAGCGGGCCCTTGTGGCTGGCATCGAACGCGAGACGGCTTTCGTAAGACTGGCCATCAATCTGATAGACCACGGAACGTACTGTGACTTGGCTCATCATTTACTCCAGTTGAGGTGCACTAGAACGAAAAAACCCGCCGAAGCGGGTTTTTCTACGTCAGGGTCAAACCGACAGTTCAACCAACAGCTTGTTCAGGCGGCGCACATAGGCGGCCGGGTCTTTCAAGCTGTCGCCAGCGGCCAGGGCCGCTTGGTCGAAGAGGATGTGCGACAGGTCGCCAAACCGCTCTTCGCTTTGCTCGCCGTCGAGTTTCTCGATCAGCGGGTGAGCCGGGTTGAATTCGAAGATCGGCTTGGAATCCGGCACCTTCTGGCCGCTGGCTTCGAGGATCTGGCGCATTTGCATGCCCAAGTCCGCTTCGCCGATGGCCAGGATCGCCGGGGAGTCGGTCAGACGGTGGGAAACCCGCACTTCGCTGACAGCCTCGCCCAGGGACGCCTTGATCCGCTCAACCAGGCCCTCTTTGGCCTTGGCGACTTCTTCGGCTTCTTTCTTCTCTTCTTCGGAGTCCAGGTTACCCAGGTCCAGGTCACCGCGGGCCACGTCGACGAAGGATTTGCCGTCGAACTCGTTGAGGTAGCTCATCAGCCACTCATCGATACGGTCGGTCAGCAGCAGCACTTCGATGCCTTTCTTGCGGAAGACTTCCAGGTGCGGGCTGTTTTTGACCTGAGCGTAGGTTTCGCCGGTCAGGTAGTAGATCTTGTCCTGACCTTCCTTGGCGCGTGCCAGGTATTCGGCCAGGGACACCACTTGCTCGCCGCCTTCTTCGTGAGTCGAAGCAAAACGCAGCAAACCAGCGATTTTTTCTTTGTTGGCAAAATCTTCCGCCGGGCCTTCTTTCATGACCTGGCCGAAGTTTTTCCAGAAGCCTTTGTATTGCTCAGGCTCGTTCTTCGCCAGTTTTTCCAGCATGTCGAGTACACGCTTGGTCAGCGCCGACTTCATGGAGTCGATGATCGGGTCTTTCTGCAGGATTTCCCGCGACACGTTCAGAGACAAATCGTTGGAGTCGACCACACCTTTGATGAAGCGCAGGTACAACGGCAGGAAGGATTCCGCCTGGTCCATCACGAACACGCGCTGTACGTACAACTTCAGGCCTTTCGGCGCTTCACGCTGGTACAGGTCGAACGGGGCACGGGCCGGTACGTAGAGCAGCGAGCTGTATTCCAACTTGCCTTCGACCTTGTTGTGGCTCCAGCTCAGCGGGTTTTCGTAGTCGTGACCGATGTGCTTGTAGAACTCCTGGTATTCCTCGTCCTTGATCTCGGTACGCGGACGGGTCCACAGCGCGCTGGCGCGGTTGACCACTTCCCATTCCTGGGCAGGCGCCTCTTCGCCTTCGGCAGCCGCCTGTTCTTTCGGCAGCTCGATCGGCAAGGCGATATGGTCGGAGTACTTCTTGACGATGTTGCGCAGGCGCCAGCCATCGGCGAATTCGTCTTCACCGTCTTTGAGGTGCAGAACGATACGGGTGCCACGGTCGGCCTTATCGATGGTGGCGATTTCGAATTCGCCCTCACCTTTGGACGACCAATGCACGCCTTCGCTGGCGTCGAGGCCGGCACGGCGGCTGAACACTTCCACTTGGTCGGCGACGATGAAGGCCGAGTAGAAGCCCACGCCGAACTGGCCGATCAGGTGCGAGTCTTTCTTCTGGTCGCCCGACAGGTTTTTCATGAAATCAGCGGTACCGGATTTGGCGATCGTGCCCAAATGGGTAATCGCGTCTTCGCGGCTCATGCCAATGCCGTTGTCTTCGAGGGTGACGGTCTTGGCGTCCTTGTCGAAGCTCACACGGATTTTCAGTTCGGCGCCACCTTCCAGCAACTCAGGCTTGGACAGGGCTTCGAAACGTAATTTGTCGACAGCGTCAGAGGCGTTCGAGATCAATTCGCGAAGGAAAATTTCCTTGTTGGAATACAGCGAATGGATCATGAGGTGCAGCAGTTGCTTCACCTCGGTCTGGAAGCCCAGGGTTTCCTTTTGAGTTTCCACACTCATGGTCATCAAACTCCAATTGGATGGCAGTGGCCGCGCCCGTGAGGGTTGGCGGCGGGTTGTCATCAAAGTTGGGGGCTAAGACCAGGATTTCAAGGGCGGCTCTGCTCCTCGATCTTGAAATGCGCGCGAGCGGTGGCGATAGGTTCTGCGGCCGTGCTCTGCCAGGCGGTGATCGCCACGTTCGCCACCCGTCGACCCTGGCGCCACACCTGGCATTTGGCATAGGTGTCGCGAAACTGCCCGGCGCGCAGGTAATCCAGGGAAAAGTCGATGATTTTCGGGATGCCCGGCGCGCCCGTGAACACCAGCAGGTGCAGCGCCGCCGACAGTTCCATGAAGCCCGCAATCACCCCGCCGTGCAGCGCCGGCAATATGGGGTTACCAATATTGTCCTTGTTGGCCGGCAGGCGGAACAGCAATTCATCCCCCAGCCGCGTGCATTCAATGCCGATGAGCTTGGCGTAAGGAATGAGGTTGAGCAGCGCCTCGTAATCACCGCGCTCATGGGCCTGTTCCAGGCGGGTCTTGAATCGGTGCGTCATGCCTGTTCTCCCTTTATCGCGCTGCCCAATCCTTGTGTGCCCCTGAGGCGTTTGCCCATGCGCATGAACGCGCCCACCACATGGGCGATGGGTTGCTGGGGGTCATCCTGGAAGGCAAAGCCGCGGGTGAAGATGACGTCGGTGGTCACCCGATAGCATTGGGCGAAGCCATACACGGGTTTGTGGGGCGCAGCGGGATGCATGTAGTCAACGCGCAAGTCGAGGGTCGGGCACACTTCGAATTCTGGCAGCACACACAGGGTGGCCATGCCGCAGGCAGTGTCCATCAGGGAGGTCAGCGCGCCGCCATGGATCACCCCCGACTGGGGATCACCCACTAAATGCGGGGCGTAGGGCATGATCAAGGTGATGCCCTCCTCGCTGGCCTGATGAGCGGTAATGCCCAGCACCTGACAATGGCGCAAGGCCGAAACAAAGCGCGTCGCGCGCTCTAACAGGGGATTTTCGGTCATTCGTTCCAGACTCTTATTAGTGTTGATTCGCGGAAGGGGTGGGTGGGCAAAAGTTCCGGTTAGTCAGCGATTTATATATCTATGGAATAAAAGGAACTAATGCCGAACCGCCATGCTCGAAAGGCCAGTAGATATCTTCAATAAGGAGAAACACCCATGCGCAAGACTTTAGCTATTTCCATGATGCTCGCCGCTGCCCTCGGTCTCGCTGCCTGCGACAAGAAATCCGAAGACAAAGCCCAAGACGCCGCCGCGCACTCTGAGCAAGCTCAGAAAGATATGGCGAAGGCTCAGGATAAAGTGAACGACGCGGCGAAAGAAAACGCCGATGCTGCCAAAGCTCAGGCTGAATCGAACGCAGCCGCCGCAAAAGAAGCAGCACCTGCTACCCCAGCCACCGGTTCTTGAGACCGCGGCTTGAAATAGCCTGGCTGCAAAAAGAAAGCCCGCTTAGATAGCGGGCTTTACTTTGTCTGGGTTTTCTATTTCGAGGCCTTAGTTAGCCCACTTCTTTAGCCGGTTCCGGCGGCGGCGCGTCCGTTTGCGTATACACCATCACTTGCAGCACGTCGGAATGAAACTCCCGACGGTACAGCACCAACACCACCCCGCTGCTCATCAACATGAACAACCAGGGGCTGATAAACCACGCCAGCATCGTCATGCCGAAGTAATAAGCGCGCAGGCCGAAGTTGAACTGGTTGGCGGCCATGGAAATCACCCGCGCCGCACGCAGGGCAAACGCATTGCGCTCCTGTTCCGACACATGCCGCTCACCGATCATCGGCGCCGAGCCCACCAGCACCGCCGCGAAGTTGTACTGGCGCATGCACCAGCTGAATGTGAAGAACGCGTAGACGAACACCAGCGCCAGGCACAACAACTTGATCTCCGACATGCCCTGGGACGCCTGCTGCACCATGGGGATATCCGCCAGCAACGACACCGCGCGCTCCGAGGCCCCGAGCACGGTGAGAATACCGGCGAGGATGATCAGGGTACTGGAAGCAAAGAACGAGGCGTTGCGCTCGAGGTTGCCGATCACACTGGCGTCGGCGATGCGGTTGTCGCGCAGCAGCATGCGGCGCATCCAGTCTTCGCGATACAGATGCAGCACACTGGCCAGGCAGGCCGTGTCGCGGGCTTTCCAGATGGCATAACGGGTGTAGCCGCCCCAGCACAGGACGAACCAGAGGGCGGCAAGCAGGTGGATTTGATTGGTTTCGATAAACGACATGCGGGTCCTATTAAGCGGCGATTTGGCAAACACGAGCGATCGTAGGAGCTGGCTTGCCGGCGATGGCAGCATATCAATCACGGAATACATTGGCTGACACACCGCTATCGCTGGCAAGCCAGCTCCTACAGGATCGTGTTCTATAAGCATAAAAAATGCCCCGTATCGATTGATACGAGGCATTTCCTTGTAGCGTAAATCCGGTTGTTTAAGCGATGGCTTCGCTACGCTTGCCGAGCATACGATCAACCACAAACGCCACAGCCAGTGTCATCACCGACGGCACCAGCCACGCCAGGCCCTGCTCGCTCAGCGGCAGGTTGGCCAATTGCGCAGGCATCCAATCCGCGAGGCCAGCGCCCTTGAGCGCATCGATGCAACCAAAGATAAACGACACCAGCATCACCGGACCGACGATGCGCCCCTGCTCCAGCCAGAAGTCTTTGCAGAAGCTCAACGCCACCAGCACGATGCACGGCGGGTAGATCGCAGTGAGTACCGGGATCGAGAAGGCAATCAGCTTGGTCAGGCCCAGGTTGGACACGAACAGCGAGAACAGCGCCAGGATCACCACCAGGGCCTTGTAGGACAGCGGCAGGATACGGCTGAAGTACTCGGCGCAGGCGCAGGTCAGGCCTACGGCGGTGACCAGGCATGCCAGGGAGATCAGCACGGCCAGGAAGCCGCTGCCCAGGGAACCGAAGGTGTGTTGCACGTAAGCATGCAGCACTGCTGCGCCGTTGCTCGCGCCGGCGGCGACGGCATGGCTGCCCGAGCCCAGGCGGAACAGGCTGAAGTACACCAGGGCCAGGCCCACGCCGGCAATCAAGCCCGCAATGATGGCGTAACGGGTGATGAGCTTCGGCGATTCGACGCCACGGGAGCGGATGGCATTGACGATCACGATACCAAACACCAGGGCGCCCAGGGTATCCATGGTCAGGTAGCCCTGGATAAAGCCTTGGGAAAACGGTGCGGCCACATATTCCGGGGTAGCGACACCCACTTCACCGGCCGGCAAGGCAAATGCAGCGATACCGAGGATCGCCAAGGCAATGATCTTCAGTGGGGCGAGGAAGCGACCCACGGTATCCAAGAGTCGACCTGGGTACAGGGAAACGAAGAACACCACCAGGAAATACACCGAACTGTAGAGGAACAACGCCAGCGGGCTTTCGCCGGTCAGCGGCGCCAGGCCCACTTCAAAGGACACGGTGGCGGTACGCGGGGTGGCGAACAGCGGCCCTACCGCCAGATACGCCGCCGCCGCCAGCAGGCCACCGGCGATCTTGCCGATCGGGCTGCTCAACGCGTCCATACCGCCGCCGACCTTGGCCAGGGCGATCACAGTGACCACCGGCAGGCCGACGGCCGTGATCAGAAAGCCCAGCGCTGCCATCCAGACGTGAGGTCCGGACTGCAAACCAACGATAGGCGGGAAGATGATGTTGCCGGCGCCCACGAACAGGGCAAACGTCATAAAGCCCAACGCCAGGATATCCTGGCTTTTCAACACTTTCATTTCGGGAAATACCACACTACTGAATCGGAATTTAGAGAGGGATTCCCTATGGATGAGGGAAATACTGCCGGCCCTTATGGGAGCCGACCGGTCTAGCGCGGGGCTTCCTTTTGGGATGCGCACGCATAAAGAGGCGGCTAGGGTACAGAAATTGGCTGACGAACGCACTGTTGCGGGGCGGACTGTCCGATAAGCGACATCTCTATGTCGCGTTTTCATACTTAATCTGGCAATGCAGATAAATGTGGGAGGGGGCTTGCCCCCGATGGCGAAGTGTCAGTCACTGTATTTGTTAACTGACCCACTGCAATCGGGGGCAAGCCCCCTCCCACATTTTGATCTTTATTAAACCTCAGAAAGCACAAAGGCCACCCGAAGGTGGCCTTTGTGTTGGTGAAGCGTCAGCTAAGCGCGAGGCTTACTTGACAGCCCAACCGGTCAGCTCGGACAAAGCCTTGCCGATGTCTGCCAGCGAACGCACGGTTTTAACGCCTGCGTCTTCCAGGGCAGCAAACTTCTCGTCTGCAGTGCCCTTGCCGCCAGAGATGATTGCGCCAGCATGGCCCATGCGCTTGCCAGCAGGGGCAGTCACACCAGCGATGTAGGAAACAACCGGCTTGGTCACGTGTGCCTTGATGTAGGCAGCCGCTTCTTCTTCAGCCGAACCGCCGATCTCACCGATCATTACGATCGCTTCGGTCTTCGGGTCTTCCTGGAACAGTTTCAGGATGTCGATGAAGTTCGAGCCTGGGATCGGGTCACCGCCGATGCCGACGCAAGTCGACTGACCGAAACCGGCGTCAGTGGTCTGCTTCACAGCTTCGTAGGTCAGGGTGCCGGAACGGGAAACGATACCGACTTTGCCTGGCAAGTGAATGTGACCTGGCATGATGCCGATCTTGCATTCGCCTGGAGTGATCACGCCTGGGCAGTTAGGGCCGATCAGGACTACGCCCAGCTCGTCGCACTTAACCTTAGCGTCCAGCATGTCCAGGGTAGGAATGCCTTCGGTGATGCAAACGATCAGCTTGATGCCGCCGAATGCTGCTTCCAGGATCGAGTCCTTGCAGAAAGGAGCTGGAACGTAGATCACGCTGGCGGTGGCGCCAGTGGCAGCTACAGCATCTTTCACGGTGTTGAACACTGGCAGGCCCAGGTGCTCGGTGCCGCCTTTACCAGGTGTTACGCCGCCAACCATCTTGGTGCCGTATTCGATGGCTTGCTGGGTGTGGAAACTACCTTGCGAACCGGTAATACCCTGGCAGATAACTTTGGTGTCTTTATTGATCAGGACGCTCATTATTTGCCCTCCGCAGCTTTGACAACTTGTTGAGCAGCGTCGGTCAGGCTGGTAGCCGCGATGATGTTCAAACCGCTTTCTGCCAGTACTTTAGCGCCCAGTTCAGCGTTGTTACCTTCAAGGCGAACAACAACCGGGATTTTAACGCCAACTTCTTTCACTGCACCGATGATGCCTTCGGCAATCATGTCGCAACGAACGATGCCGCCGAAGATGTTGACCAGTACTGCAGCGACGTTGGAGTCGGACAGGATGATCTTGAAGGCTTCGGTTACGCGTTCTTTGGTAGCACCACCGCCCACATCGAGGAAGTTGGCTGGTTTGCCGCCATGCAGGTTGACGATGTCCATGGTACCCATGGCCAGGCCAGCACCGTTGACCATGCAGCCGATGTTACCTTCCAGGGCTACGTAGTTCAGTTCGAACTTGGCAGCGTGCGCTTCGCGCGGATCGTCTTGCGACGGATCGTGGAAAGTCTTCAGCTTAGGCTGACGGTACATGGCGTTGGCGTCGATGTTGATCTTGGCGTCCAGGCAGTGCAGATCGCCGTCAGCCTTGATCACCAGCGGGTTCACTTCCAGCAGGGCCAGATCGTGATCCTGGAACAGTTTGGCCAGACCGACGAAGATCTTGGCGAACTGGGCAACTTGCTTACCTTCCAGGCCCAGCTGGAAAGCCAGCTCGCGACCCTGGAATGGCTGAGCGCCAACCAGTGGATCGATAGTAGCTTTCAGAATTTTTTCTGGGGTTTCTTCGGCGATCTTCTCAATGTCCACGCCACCTTCGGTGGAAGCCATGAACACGATGCGACGGCTCGAACGGTCAACGACAGCGCCCAGGTACAGCTCTTTAGCGATATCAGTGCACGATTCAACCAGGATCTTGGTGACTGGCTGGCCATTGGCATCAGTCTGGTAAGTCACCAGACGCTTGCCCAGCCACTGCTGTGCGAAGGCCTTGGCGTCTTCTTTGCTGCGAACCAGCTTAACGCCGCCCGCTTTACCGCGACCACCGGCGTGGACCTGGGCTTTGACAACCCACTCGCTGCCGCCGATTTTGTCGCAAGCTTCTGCTGCTGCTTCCGGGGTGTCTACTGCGTAGCCCTTGGAAACTGGCAGGCCGTATTCAGCGAACAGCTGCTTACCCTGATACTCGTGAAGATTCATGCTTTTTACCGTCTTCGTTAGGTACTGCGCATTCGGCGCTGCGCTCATTATGAGTGCCGCGCCACCTGTGACTGCTGCTTGCGCAACTTGCGGGGCTCAAGGCCCGTAAAGCTGCGCAAGACTGCGTCCAGCGGATATTCCGCGGTGAGTCTTGCGCGCAAGGCTCACGACGGGCAACTCCGCCGTGGTTTCTTATTATCTCGCTTAGCGCTTCTTCTTGTTGGCAATGTGGATGGCGCCGCCATTCACTGCCAACGCGGCTTCATGCAGCGCTTCGGACAGGGTCGGATGGGAGAAGACCATCATGCCCAGGTCCTCGGCACTGGTGCCGAATTCCATACCGATCGCGCCTTGCTGAACCAGTTCTGCAGCGCTTGGGCCAATCACGTGGACGCCCAATACGCGGTCAGTCTTGGCATCAGCGATGACTTTGACAAAACCACCGGTGTCGTTGGCTGCCATGGCACGGCCAGAAGCGGCGAACGGGAAGGTGCCGACGTTAACTTCAACGCCTTCAGCTTTCAACTGCTGTTCGTTCTTGCCGACCCATGCAATTTCCGGGTGCGTGTAGATAACCGATGGGATCAGGTCGTAGTTCATCTGGGTCTTGTGGCCCTTGATGCGCTCGACAACCATGATGCCTTCTTCGGAAGCCTTGTGCGCCAGCATCATGCCACGCACCACGTCGCCGATGGCGTAGACGCCAGGCACGGTGGTCGCGCAGTGATCGTCAACGTGCACATAACCGCGCTCGTCGAGGGTCACGCCGCTGTCGGAAGCCAACAGGTCGGTGGTCACTGGACGGCGACCCACGGCTACGATCAGCTTGTCGAAAGTGATGGTTTTTTCACCATCCTTGTCGGTGTAGTTGACGACAACTTCTTCACCGTTGACTTTCGAACCGGTCACGCGAGCGCCCAGCTTGATGTCCAGACCTTGTTTGGTCAGGGTTTTCAGTGCTTCTTTGGACACAGCGGTGTCGGCAGCCAGCAGGAACGTGTCCAGGGCTTCCAGCACGGTGACTTCGGAACCCAGGCGGGACCATACCGAACCCAGCTCCAGGCCGATTACGCCAGCGCCGATCACGCCCAGGCGCTTAGGTACTGCTTGGAATTCCAGGGCGCCAGTCGAATCAACGATCACGTTCTGGTCAACTGGAGCAGGCGGGATGTCGATTGGACGCGAACCTGGGGCCAGGATCACGTTCTCGGCTTCGATGATTTCGGTCGAGCCGTCTGGCTTGGTGATTTCAACTTTCTTGCCAGCCAGCAGCTTGCCGTGGCCTTGCAGGGAAGTCACGCCGTTGGCCTTGAACAAGGTGGCAACGCCGGAAGTCAGGCCTTTAACGATGTTGGCTTTACGGCCGACCATTGCTGGCACGTCCATGGTCACGCCAGCATGGTTGATGCCGTGGATCGCGAAGCCGTCTTGGGCTTCGTGGAATTTCCAGGAGCTGTCCAGCAGCGCCTTGGAAGGAATGCAACCGACGTTCAGGCAAGTACCGCCCAGTGCCAGTTTGCCTTCCTTGTCGGTGTATTTTTCGATGCAAGCAGTCGAGAGGCCCAGTTGTGCGGCCTTGATGGCAGCAACGTAGCCGCCAGGACCTGCACCAATCACTACGACGTCAAATTTCTGTGTCATGAAAATAGATCCTCTATTAGCTTCAAGCTTCAAGCTCGGAGCTTCAAGCTGCAAGCCAAACTGCGTTTACTTGCAGCTTGTAGCCCGCAACTTGAAGCTGCTTCAATCAAATATCCAGAAGAAGACGAGCCGGGTCTTCCAGCAGGTTCTTGATGGTCACCAGGAAAGTCACGGCTTCTTTACCATCGATCAGGCGGTGATCGTACGACAGCGCCAGGTACATCATTGGGCGGATCACGACTTGGCCGTTGATGGCCATCGGACGCTGGATGATGTTGTGCATGCCCAGGATTGCCGCTTGTGGTGGGTTGACGATCGGCGTCGACATCATCGAACCGAAGGTACCACCGTTGGTGATGGTGAAGGTACCGCCGGTCATCTCGTCGATGGTCAGCTTGCCGTCACGGGCTTTCTTGCCGAAGGTGGCGATGCCGCCTTCGATTTCAGCCAGGCTCATCAGTTCGGCGTTACGCAGTACTGGAACCACCAGGCCACGGTCGCTGGACACGGCAACGCCGACGTCGGCGTAGCCATGGTAAACGATGTCGTTGCCGTCGATGGAAGCGTTGACTGCCGGGAAGCGTTTCAGCGCTTCGGTGGCCGCTTTAACGAAGAAGGACATGAAGCCCAGGCGCACGCCGTTGTGGGACTTCTCGAACAGATCCTTGTACTTCGAACGCAGGGCCATGACTTCGGTCATGTCGACTTCGTTGAAGGTGGTCAACATCGCCATGTTCGACTGGGCTTCAACCAGACGCTTGGCTACGGTGGCACGTACGCGAGTCATCGGAACGCGCTTCTCGGTGCGGTCGCCAGCGGCGAACACAGGAGCAGCGGCGGCCGGGGCAGCAGCCTTGGCAGGTGCGGCAGCTGGAGCGTTTTTCTTGGCTTCAACAGCAGCAACCACGTCTTCCTTGGTGATGCGACCGTCTTTGCCGGTGCCTTTGACGGACGCCAGGTTGATGCCGTTCTCTTCAGCCAACTGACGGGCAGCCGGTGCAGCGATCGGGTCTTCAGCGCCAGCAGCCGGAGCGGGGGCAGGAGCAGCGGCGGCTGCCGGTGCAGCAGCAGGAGCAGCGGCAGCAGCGCCGCCCTCTTCGATCGAGCCCAGTACCTGGTTCGACAGAACGGTAGCGCCTTCTTCGGCAACGATTGCGCCCAGCACGCCGTCAGCTTCGGCCAATACTTCCAGCACGACTTTGTCGGTCTCGATGTCAACGATCAGGTCGTCACGCTTTACAGCGTCGCCTGGTTTCTTGTGCCAAGTGGCAACGGTGCCATCGGCAACCGATTCCGGGAATGACGGGGCTTTGATTTCGATAGCCATTATCTGTGTGTCCTTAAAATTCGGTTTCAGTCAGCGCGAAGGCGTTAAACAGTAAAAGCATCTTGCAGCAGTTTTTCCTGCTGCTCGGCGTGCATCGACGCATAACCACATGCAGGTGCAGCAGAAGCATCGCGACCGGCGTACTCCAGGTTCAGCGCCTTGTTGTGGTTACCCATGCTGCGACGCAGGTGATGCTGGCTGCTGTACCACGCGCCCTGGTTCATCGGTTCTTCCTGGCACCACACCACGTTGGTGAGGTTGGTGTAAGGCGCGATGGCCTCCATCAGGTCGTCTTCCGGGAACGGGTAAAGCTGCTCGATACGCACGATGGCGATGTCTTCGCGGCCTTCGGCACGACGTTTTTCCAGCAGGTCGTAGTAGACCTTGCCGCTGCACAGGACCAGGCGAGTCACCTTGGCTGCGTCCAGCGTGTCGATTTCTGGAATAACGGTCTGGAACGAACCATCCGCCAGATCTTCCAGGGTCGAGATGGCCAATTTATGACGCAACAGCGACTTCGGTGTCAGCACTACCAGCGGCTTGCGCAGCGGGCGGATCACCTGGCGACGCAGCAAGTGGTAGATCTGGGCCGGGGTAGTCGGCACGCACACCTGGATGTTGTGCTCGGCGCACAGCTGCAGGTAACGCTCCAGACGGGCCGAGGAGTGCTCAGGACCCTGACCTTCATAACCGTGTGGCAGCAGCATGGTCAGACCGCACAGGCGACCCCACTTGTGCTCGCCGCTGGTGATGAACTGGTCGATTACCACTTGGGCGCCGTTGGCGAAGTCGCCGAACTGGGCTTCCCAGATCACCAGCGCGTTTGGCGTGGTGGTCGAGTAACCGTATTCGAACGCCAGAACCGCTTCTTCGGACAGGAACGAATCGTACAGATCGAAACGTGGCTGGCCTTCGTACAGGTTCTGCAACGGGATGTAGGTGCCCGCGTCTTTCTGGTTGTGCAATACCGCGTGACGGTGCGAGAACGTACCACGACCGATGTCCTGGCCGGTCATGCGGATCGGGTGACCTTCGAACGCCAGGGTCGCGTACGCCATGGTTTCGGCGTAACCCCAGTTGATCGGCAGGCCGCCGGCTTGCATCTTCTGACGGTCTTCGTAAATCTTCGCCACTTGGCGCTGAACCACGAAGCCTTCTGGAATTTCCAACAGCTTGGCGGACAATTCCTGCAGGGTTTTCAGATCGAACGAGGTGTCGTGACGCGCAGTCCAGGCGTGGCCCAGGTACGGACGCCAGTCCACGAACAGCTCTTTGTTCGGCTCTTTAACCAGGCTTTTCACTACGTGCAGACCATTGTCCAGCGCGTTGCGGTATTCATCGACCTTGGCCTGAACACGCGCATCGTCAACCACACCGGCCTTGGTCAGGCTTTCGGCGTAAAGCTCACGGGTGGTGCGCTGCTTGGTGATTTGCTGGTACATCAACGGCTGGGTGCCGCTTGGTTCGTCAGCTTCGTTGTGACCGCGACGGCGGTAGCAGACCAGGTCGATCACGACGTCACGCTTGAACTGCATGCGGTAGTCAATGGCCAACTGGGTCACGAACAACACAGCTTCCGGATCATCACCATTCACATGGAGGATCGGCGCCTGGATCATCTTGGCAACGTCGGTCGCGTACTCGGTGGAGCGCGCGTCCAGCGGGTTGCTGATGGTGAAACCGACCTGGTTGTTGATGACGATGTGAACCGTACCGCCAGTCTTGAAGCCGCGTGTCTGCGACATCTGGAACGTTTCCAGGACCACGCCTTGACCGGCGAATGCCGCGTCACCGTGGATGGAAATTGGCAGAACTTTTTCACCGGTGGTGTCGTTACGACGATCCTGGCGAGCACGGACCGAACCCTCGACCACCGGAGAAACGATTTCCAGGTGGGATGGGTTGAAGGCCATGGCCAGGTGAACTTCACCGCCGGTGGTCATCACGTTGGACGAGAAGCCCTGGTGGTATTTAACGTCACCGGAACCCAACTCGACCTTCTTCTTGCCTTCGAATTCGTCGAACAGCTCACGCGGGTTCTTGCCGAAGGTGTTGACCAACACGTTCAGGCGACCACGGTGGGCCATGCCGATCACGATTTCCTTGGTGCCGTAGGAACCGGAACGCTGGATCAGCTCGTCGAGCATCGGGATCAGGCTTTCGCCGCCTTCCAGGCCGAAACGCTTGGTGCCCGGGTATTTGGTACCCAGGTATTTTTCCAGGCCTTCGGCAGCGGTTACGCGCTCAAGCAGGTGGCTGCGTACGTCAGCGGACAATACCGGACGACCACGCACACCTTCCAGGCGATGCTGGAACCAGTGGCGTTGCTCGGAATCGGTGATGTGCGTGAACTCAGCGCCGATGGTGCGGCAATATGTCTGCTGCAACGCTTCGTGAATTTCGCGTAGGCTCGCTTCCTCTTTGCCGATGAACAGGTCGCCGGCACGGAAGGTCGTATCAAGATCGGCATTGGTCAAGCCGTAATGATTGATCGACAGGTCAGCAGGTGCAGGACGCTTCCAGAGCCCCAGCGGGTCAAGCTGGGCCGCCTGGTGGCCGCGCATCCGGTAGGCCTGGATCAGTCGCAATACTTCAACTTGCTTCTTCTCGTGCTCACTGCTCACGCTCCCGGCGGAAACCGGTTGGGCGCGGCGCTGGTTCTTTGCCAGCAGCACAAATTGATCGCGAATCGTTGCGTGCGATACATCGGTGGCAGCGTTGCCGTCTGAAGACAACGTCTGAAATTTGGTGCGCCATTCTTCTGGCACAGCGTTAGGGTCGTGCAGGTAGAGCTCATAAAGCTCTTCCACATAGGCAGCGTTACCACCTGAAAGATAGCCGCTGTTCCACATGCGCTGCATCACGCTTTCTTGCATGCTTGGTCACCCTCGATTTGGGGACACCACCGGCGAAAACACCGAGTTTGCTTGCAAAAGGCCAAGTGCAGCGACCAAAACAAGCCACTTAGGATCACGCTGATAGTTCGGGTACCAACCCGAATGCCCCTGCTTGTCTCATTTCTTCAAAATAAGAGCCGCGGCTTTGTAAGTCGCTGCTCAAGTTAAAACTACGGCGCCGGTTGAAGCCTGCGCCGTAGCATTTACGGGCACAACGGTCCTGCTTTTACTACAACGTCAGTTACACGCCGCTCTGAAGCAGCATGTTACGGATGTGACCAATGGCCTTAGTCGGGTTCAGGCCTTTGGGACATACGTTGACGCAGTTCATGATCCCGCGGCAGCGGAATACGCTGAACGGGTCATCCAGCGAAGCCAAACGCTCGGACGTCTTGGTATCACGGCTGTCTGCCAGGAAGCGGTACGCTTGCAGCAGGGCAGCAGGGCCCAGGAACTTGTCCGGGTTCCACCAGAAGGACGGGCACGAAGTCGAGCAGCAAGCGCACAGGATGCACTCGTACAGACCGTCGAGCTTCTCGCGCTCTTCCGGGGACTGCAGACGCTCGATGGCCGGAGCCGGCGTGTCGTTCTGCAGGAACGGCTTAACTTTCTCGTATTGCTTGTAGAAGATGCTCATATCGACGACCAGGTCACGGATAACCGGCAAACCTGGCAGTGGACGAACGATCAGCTTGTTGCCTTTGACCACGGCGGACAGCGGCGTGATGCACGCCAGGCCGTTTTTGCCGTTGATGTTCATGCCGTCGGAACCGCACACACCTTCACGGCAAGAGCGACGATAGGAGAAACCTTCGTCCTGCTCTTTGATCAGTGCCAATACATCCAGCACCATCAGGTCTTTACCACCGGTATCGACCTGGAATTCCTGCATGAACGGCGCAGCGTCCTGATCAGGGTTGTAGCGATAAACACTGACTTTCAACATGGCAGCCACCCTTAGTAAGTCCGAATCTTCGGTTCAAACGTCGGAACCGTCTTCGGCGAGAAGTTCACCGCACGCTTGGTCACGCGCTTGTCACCCGGGAAGTACAGGGTGTGGCACAACCAGTTTTCGTCGTCGCGATCTTCAAAGTCTTCACGGGCGTGGGCACCACGAGATTCCTTACGAACCTCGGCGGCGATTGCAGTCGCTTCGGCCACTTCCAGCAGGTTTTGCAGTTCAAGGGCTTCGATACGAGCGGTGTTGAACGCCTGGCTCTTATCGTTGATCTTGACGTTGGCGATGCGCTTGCGCAGGTCAGCCAGCTGGGCGATACCCTTCTGCATGTATTCGCCGGTACGGAATACACCGAAGTAGTTCTGCATGCAGCTTTGCAGCTCGCGACGCAGAGTTGCCACGTCTTCGCCATCAGTGCGCTCGTTCAGAGCGTTCAGGCGCGCCAGGGCGGCCTCGATGTTGGCGTCGGTAGCGTCGTCGTATTCGATACCGTCGGTCAGCGCCTTTTCCAGGTGCAGGCCAGCAGCACGGCCGAAGACCACCAGGTCGAGCAGCGAGTTGCCGCCCAGGCGGTTGGCGCCGTGAACCGATACGCACGCCACTTCGCCTACAGCGAACAGACCGTGGATGATCTCGTCCTCGCCTGCGGCGTTCTGGGTGATCGCCTGGCCATGAATGTTGGTCGGCACGCCGCCCATCATGTAGTGGCAAGTCGGAACAACCGGCACCGGAGCAACCACCGGGTCAACGTGAGCAAAGGTCTTGGACAGCTCACAGATACCTGGCAGACGGCTGTGCAGTACTTCTTCGCCCAAGTGATCGAGCTTCAGCAGTACGTGGTCGCCATTCGGGCCACAGCCGTTACCGGCGATGATCTCTTTAACCATCGAACGAGCCACAACGTCACGACCCGCCAGGTCTTTCGCGTTCGGAGCATAACGCTCCATGAAACGCTCGCCGTGCTTGTTGATCAGGTAACCACCTTCACCACGGCAACCTTCTGTAACCAGTACACCAGCGCCGGCGATACCGGTCGGGTGGAACTGCCACATTTCGATGTCTTGCACCGGTACGCCAGCACGCAGTGCCATGCCGACGCCGTCACCGGTGTTGATCAGGGCATTGGTGGTCGACGCATAGATACGGCCTGCACCGCCGGTCGCCAGCACGGTAGCCTTGGCGCGGATGTAGGTGGTTTCACCGGTTTCGATGCAGATGGCGATTACACCGACGAACTCGCCTTGTGCGTTCTTCACCAGGTCGACAGCGTAGTACTCGTTCAGGAACGTGGTACCGGCTTTCAGGTTGCCCTGATAAAGGGTGTGCAACAGCGCGTGACCGGTACGGTCGGAAGCGGCGCAGGTACGGGCAGCCTGCCCGCCTTTACCGTAATCCTTCGACTGGCCGCCGAATGGACGCTGGTAGATACGGCCTTGCTCGGTACGGGAGAACGGCAGACCCATGTGGTCCAGCTCGAACACCGCAGCAGGGCCTTCCTGACACATGTATTCGATCGCGTCCTGGTCACCGATGTAGTCGGAACCCTTGACGGTATCGTACATGTGCCAGCGCCAGTCATCGTTCGGGTCGGCGGAGGCGATGGCGCAGGTGATGCCACCCTGGGCCGATACGGTGTGGGAACGGGTCGGGAACACCTTGGTGATCACGGCAGTCTTGTGACCGCCCTGGGCCAGCTGCAGCGCAGCGCGCATGCCAGCACCGCCGCCACCAATAATGATGGCGTCGAATGAAATAGTTGGAATGTTAGCCATGAATCAGATACCCCAAAGAATCTGCACACCCCAGACGAAGTAAGCGAACATCGCGACGCCGCATACTGCCTGGAAGAGGAAACGTACTGCAGTCGCGGACTTGCCCAGCGCCATCGGCGTCAGGTAGTCGGTCGCGATGGTCCACATGCCTACCCAGGCGTGTGCGCCCAGGGCAACAAGGGCCAGCAGACTGAAGATTCGCATCGCATTATGGGAAAACAGGCCGTGCCATTGCTCATAGCCGATGCCCGGGTTTGCGACGAGGTATCCGATCAGGAAAATGAAATAAGCCGCGAGAACGACCGCAGACACACGCTGTGCCATCCAGTCATAGAGGCCCGAACGCGAAAGGTTCGTAACGCTGGTTACCATATCCAAACTCCTGCCAGAACGATCAGCACCACGGAAATGGCGATGATGATTTTCGAGCCCAGGCGGCCGCCTTCCAGCGTCTCACCGATGCCCATGTCCATGATCAAGTGGCGCACACCGGCTACCAGGTGATACAGAAGAGAAGACAGGAGGCCCCATGCTACGAACTTGGCCAGCGGGCTGGTCAAGCATGCCTTCACCTCGGCGTATCCTTCCTCGGAACCCAGGGATTTGCTCAATGCATAAAGCATGATGCCCAAGCCCAGGAACAGGATGATGCCGGAAACACGGTGCAGGAACGACGTAACGCCGGTGATGGGGAGTTTGATGGTCCTTAGGTCTAGGTTTACAGGTCGTTGGCTATTCACGGCTTTTTTTCACACTGAAGAGCCCCTAACAATCAGGGCAAAGTTGTTGGGGAGTGCACTGGTCAGGTAAGCACCACCCAGGGAGTGCGACCCCCAATGAAAGCAAGCCCAAAAGCCCTTGGCGGTCGGTGGCCGAGTATAGACAGTTAGGTTACTAATGACAACGCGCACTCCTCACCCTAATAGCGGATTGCGCTGGGGGAATAAAAGGCGTAAATGGCAGGCAATTTCGAGGAAAAAGTACGGTTAAAGCCTTCTGCTGCAAGACTTTAGGCAAATTGACATCTGGATTTATATCAATATAGTGGTGCGGGCCCTGCGTGGGGGGTCTGTCTGATGATTTGAAGCATAAATAGGAGGCCACATGGCTGACAAAAAAGCGCAGTTGATCATCGAGGGCGCAGCCCCCGTCGAGCTGCCCATTTTAACCGGCACCGTTGGTCCCGATGTTATCGACGTACGGGGCCTGACGGCCACGGGCCGTTTCACATTCGACCCAGGCTTCATGTCGACCGCCTCTTGCGAGTCGAAGATCACCTACATCGACGGTGATAATGGCATTTTGCTGCATCGCGGCTACCCGATCGAGCAACTGGCTGAGAAATCGGACTACCTCGAAACCTGCTACCTGCTGCTAAATGGCGAGCTGCCAACAGCCGAGCAGAAAGCCCAGTTCGTCAGCACCGTGAAGAACCACACCATGGTTCACGAGCAGTTGAAGACCTTCTTCAACGGCTTCCGTCGCGACGCCCACCCGATGGCCGTCATGTGCGGCGTGGTCGGCGCCCTGTCGGCCTTCTATCACGACTCCCTCGACATCAATAACCCGCAGCATCGCGAAATCTCCGCGATCCGCTTGGTTGCCAAGATGCCGACCCTGGCCGCAATGGTTTACAAGTACTCCATGGGCCAACCCATGATGTACCCGCGCAACGACCTGACGTACGCGGAAAACTTCCTGCACATGATGTTCAACACGCCGTGCGAGATCAAACCGATCAGCCCGACGCTTGCCAAGGCCATGGACCGGATCTTCATCCTCCACGCCGACCACGAGCAGAACGCCTCCACCTCTACCGTGCGCCTGGCAGGTTCTTCGGGTGCCAACCCGTTCGCCTGTATCGCCGCCGGTATCGCCGCACTCTGGGGCCCTGCCCACGGCGGCGCGAACGAAGCCGTACTGACCATGCTCGATGAAATCGGCGATGTCTCGAACATCGACAAGTTCATCGCCAAGGCCAAGGACAAGAACGATCCGTTCAAGTTGATGGGCTTCGGTCACCGGGTCTACAAGAACCGCGACCCACGCGCTACCGTCATGAAGCAGACCTGCGACGAAGTGTTGAAGGAACTGGGCATCAAGAACGATCCGCAACTCGAACTGGCCATGCGCCTGGAAGAGATCGCTTTGACCGACCCGTACTTCATCGAACGCTCGCTGTACCCGAACGTCGACTTCTACTCGGGGATCATCCTCAAGGCGATCGGCATTCCAACCAGCATGTTCACCGTGATCTTCGCCCTGGCGCGGACCGTGGGCTGGATCTCCCACTGGAAAGAAATGCTCTCCAGCCCGTACAAGATTGGCCGCCCGCGCCAGTTGTACACCGGCTACGAGTCGCGCGACATCACCCAGCTGGAAGATCGCAAGTAAGCATCGCTTAGTTGCACTGAAAACGGCCTCCCTTAGTGGAGGCCGTTTTTATTTGTGCAGGATTTGAGAAACAGTTTTGTCAGATCAATCCCTAATTTATAGACAAAAAAATACCCCGGCCTTTCGACCGGGGTATTTTCCTGTCCAGCTACAACCTTAGTGAGAAACCGCCCCACTCGACCCCAGGCCAGTTTGCGAACGCACAAACTGCGGGAAGTACAGCGCACGCTCTTTCTCTGCCGCCGCCGACTTGTCGGTGATGGAGAAGAACCAGATGCCGACGAACGCGATGATCATCGAGAACAGCGCCGGGTACTCATAAGGGAAGATGGCTTTTTCATGGTGCAGGATCGAGACCCAGATGGTCGGGCCCAGCACCATCAGGCCAACGGCACTGATCAAGCCCAGCCAGCCGCCAATCATCGCGCCACGGGTGGTGAGGTTTTTCCAGTACATGGAAAGCAGCAGCACCGGGAAGTTACAGCTGGCGGCAATGGAGAACGCCAGGCCAACCATGAACGCGATGTTCTGGCTTTCGAACAGGATACCCAGGCCAATCGCAAGGACGCCCAAGGCAACGGTGGTGATTTTCGAAACGCGAATCTCATCCTTGTCGTTGGCCTTGCCTTTCTTGATCACGCTGGCGTACAGGTCATGGGACACCGCCGACGCACCGGCCAGGGTCAAGCCGGCAACCACCGCGAGGATGGTGGCGAAGGCCACGGCCGAGATGAAGCCCAGGAAGATACTGCCACCCACCGCGTTGGCCAGGTGCACCGCCGCCATGTTGTTGCCGCCCAGCAAGGCGCCTGCCGCATCCTTGAACGCCGGGTTGGTGCTGACCAGCAGGATCGCGCCAAAGCCGATGATGAAGGTCAGGATGTAGAAGTAACCGATGAAACCGGTGGCATAGAACACGCTCTTACGCGCTTCTTTAGCGTCGCTGACGGTAAAGAAGCGCATCAGGATATGTGGCAGGCCAGCCGTACCGAACATCAGCGCAAGCCCGAGGGAGAACGCGGAAATCGGGTCTTTCACCAAGCCGCCGGGGCTCATGATCGCCTCACCTTTAGGGTGAACCTTGATCGCCTCGGAGAACAGGGCATTGAAGTCGAAGTTGACGTGCTTCATCACCATCAGTGCCATGAACGAGGCACCGGACAGCAGCAACACAGCCTTGATGATCTGTACCCAGGTGGTCGCCAGCATGCCGCCGAACAGTACATACATCACCATCAAGATACCGACCAGGATCACCGCAACGTGGTAGTCCAGGCCGAACAGCAGCTGAATCAGCTTGCCCGCACCGACCATCTGCGCGATCAGGTAGAACGCCACCACCACCAGCGAGCCGCAGGCCGACAGGCTGCGAATCTGAGTCTGGCCCAGGCGATAGGACGCCACGTCGGCAAAGGTGTACTTGCCCAGGTTACGCAGGCGCTCGGCGATCAGGAACAGAATGATCGGCCAGCCCACCAGGAAGCCGATCGAGTAGATCAGGCCGTCATAACCAGAGGTGTAGACCAGCGCGGAAATCCCCAGGAAGGACGCCGCCGACATGTAGTCACCGGCAATCGCCAGGCCGTTCTGGAAACCGGTGATCTTGCCGCCGGCTGCATAGTAGTCGGCCGCCGATTTGTTGCGCTTGGAGGCCCAGTAGGTGATGCACAGGGTCGCGCCGACAAACGCGACGAACATCACGATGGCCGAAACGTTCAGGGGTTGCTTGTGCACTTCACCAGTCAATGCATCCGCCGCCCAAACGGCCGGGGCAAAGAGCGAAGCGCCGAATATTGCCAGTAGACGCCGGATCATTGCGCAGCCTCCTTGAGAATCGCATTGTTCAGGTCGTCAAACTCGCCATTGGCCCGGCGCACGTAGATGCCGGTCAGGATGAAGGCGGACACAATCAGCCCGACGCCCAGGGGAATGCCCCAGGTAATCGACGAGCCGGGGCTGATCTTGGCCCCCAGTACTTGTGGCCCGTAGGCGATCAACAGGATGAAAGCGGAGTAAAGCCCTAGCATGATCGCCGAGAGAATCCAGGCGAACCTTTCCCTTTTTCTCACCAGCTCCTTGAAACGCGGGCTGTTTTGAATCGAGAGGTAAATGCTGTCGTTCATTGTTTTTATCCTCGCAGCACAGCTTTTTTATTATTGGAACGTATCCACTGTATGCGGCTGCCGTAGAGGTTCCAGACGACCTTAGTATTAGATCGAGTGTAGCGAGGGATTCTGAAGCCGCTGGAGGATTTGCGGGATGCAAAACAATTGTGGGAGGGGGCTTGCCCCCGATAGCAGTGTGTCAGCCAGCACATCTATAGCTGACAGACCGCCATCGGGGGCGAGCCCCCTCCCACAAGGGATGTAGCTGTAGTGTTATTTACCGGTCCACTCGGCGACACGCTCAGGGTGCTTGGCGACCCAATCCTTGGCGGCGGCATCAGGCTTGGCGCCTTCTTGAATCGCCAGCATGACTTCGCCGATTTCATCCTTGGAGGCCCATTGGAATTTCTTCAGGAAGGCCGCGACTTCCGGCGCTTTCTTCTCCAGGCCCTTGCTGCCGATGCTGTTGACGGTTTCAGCAGCACCATAAATCCCTTTTGGATCGTCCAGGAAACGCAGTTTCCACTTGGCGAACATCCAGTGTGGCACCCAACCGGTGACCGCAATGGATTCCTGTTTGTCTTCGGCACGGGTCAGCTCGGCGATCATCGCCGCGCCCGAGCTGGCTTGCAGCTTGTAATCGAGGCCGTACTGCTTGATAGCTTCGTCGGTCTTGAGCATCACGCCAGAACCTGCGTCGATGCCGACGATCTTGTTCTTGAAGGTGGTGTCGGTCTTGAGATCTTCGATGGACTTGGCCTTGACGTACTCCGGTACGATCAGACCGATCTTCGCGTCCTTGAAGTTGGGGCCGTAGTCGACCACCTTGTCCTTGTTCTTGGCCCAGTACTCACCGTGGGTGACCGGCAGCCAGGCGGAGAGCATGGCGTCGAGCTTGCCGGTGGCAACGCCCTGCCACATGATCCCGGTGGCGACGGCTTGCAGTTTCACGTCATAACCGAGCTTGGCCTTGATCACTTCTGCCGCCACGTGGGTGGTAGCCACGCTGTCGGACCAGCCGTCCACATAGCCGATGCTCAGGGTCTTGCTGTCGGCGCTGGCCAGTGTGGAGCTCATCGCAACTACCAGAGTGGCAGCTGCGCCCAAGAGTCGTCGCATCTTCATAGTACTTCCCCGAAAGTGCTGCGCCCGGCGGATGCCGAGCGACGTCAACCTGTTGTTATGTGGTGCACCGCGCCCCCTTCACGCGCATCGATCACGGTAGTGCGCCGTCAGCGGAGTACTGACACTTCGATCATCAACCTGCTCGGGTGTTGGACCTGCTCTGTCAGCGACATCCTACAAGCAAGGAACGACATCACATCGCCAGTAGGATGCTTTGTAGGACTTGACGCCAAAATCCCGCCCGAACTTTGCATGTCAAAATTATGCAGCCCCACTGGGTCGGGCCAAATCCGGGTAAGATGCGCGCCTTTGCTCTTCCAGATAAGCCGACCATGCCCGCGACTGCCCGCTTCCCTGCCCTGCCCTATTGCTTCGCCTTGATCCTCGGCCTGCTGGCCCTGTTCGCTTACTGGTATGGCCTCGGCCGGCCCGTGGTGCTGCCCGACGTCGCCAGCGCCACGCACAAGATGCAGTGCGCGTCCTACACCCCATTCGATAAAGACCAATCGCCGTTCGACCAGCCATTCACGCTGCGTCCGGAGCGCATGGACGCTGATCTCGCCCTGCTGGCCACGCGCTTCGAGTGCATTCGCACTTACTCTATGACCGGCCTGGAAGCCTTGCCGGACATGGCGCGCAAGCACGGGCTGAAGGTGATGGCCGGGGCCTGGGTGAGCAGTGATCCGGTCGCGACCGAAAAGGAAATCAACGAACTGATCGCGTCGGCGAATGCTCATCCGGAGGTGGTGACCTCGGTGATCGTCGGCAACGAAGCGCTGCTGCGCAAGGAAGTCACCGCCACGCAGTTGGTGAAGCTCATCCAGACGGTCAAAAGCCAGATCAAACAGCCAGTAACCTACGCGGACGTGTGGGAGTTTTGGCTGCAACACCCCGAAATCGCCCCGGCGGTGGATTTCCTTACCATCCACTTGTTGCCGTACTGGGAAGATGATCCGTCGGGCATCGACCAGGCTCTCAAACACGTGGGCGATGTGCGCCAGACCTTCGGCGACAAGTTCGCCCCCAAGGACATCCTGATCGGTGAAACCGGCTGGCCAAGCGAAGGCCGCCAGCGCGAAACCGCCGTGCCGAACCGGGTCAACGAGGCCAAGTTCATGCGCGGATTCGTGGCCATGGCCGAGGCCAATGGCTGGCGTTACAACCTGATCGAAGCCTTTGACCAGCCGTGGAAGCGGGCCAGTGAAGGCGCCGTAGGTGGTTACTGGGGCCTGTTCGATGCTGATCGCCAGGACAAGGGCATCCTCGCCGGGCCGGTAACCAACGTGCCGTACTGGCCGCTATGGCTGGGCGTAGGAGGCATCATCCTATTGGGCACCTTGGTGTTGGGCGGACGTGTACGCACTACCCGCGCGGCGATTGCCCTGCCACTGCTGGGTGCGGTGGCGGCCTGTTCCATTGGCACCTGGGCCGAGCTGACCCGCGTGACTGCGCGCTTTAATGATGAATGGGTGTGGGCTGGGTTGCTGCTGGTGTTGAACCTGCTGGTGCTGGCCCATGCGGCCTTGGCCTTGAGTGCACAGGAAGGTTGGCGTGACCGGGCGTTCAACTGGCTGGAGCAACGCGCAGGCTGGCTGGTGGCGATTGCCGGGTTTGCCGGAGCGGTAATGATGCTGGCATTGGTGTTCGACCCGCGCTACCGCAGCTTCCCGAGCGCGGCGCTGGTGTTGCCGGCCCTGGTGTACGTGATACGTCCGGTGACGGGACCGCGTCGGGAGATCGCGCTGCTGGCCTTTATCATCGGTGCGGGCATTGCGCCGCAGTTGTACCGTGAGGGGTTATTGAACCAGCAGGCTTGGGGCTGGGCGGTAGTGAGCCTGCTCATGACGGCAGCCTTGTGGCGCTGCTTGCGGGTACGCAAGATTTAACATCGCTATCGGGGGCAAGTCGAACCGTCGCACCGCCCCTCCCACATTTGGAATGCATTCCCCTGTGGGTGCGACGGTTCGACTTGCCCCCGATGAGGCCCCATCAAGCAACGCGGGGCTTCCTGACCAACCGCAACCCCGCAATCACCACGGCAAACACCGCAAACGTGGTGTTGTACAACGCCAGTGCCGGCAACCCGAACACCATCCCCAGCACCGCCAACCCCCACCCCGCACGACCCGGCACGAAAAACGCCAGCACCGACGTGATCAACGCCGTCCAGCCCAACACCTTGAAGTGGATCATCAACCCTAGGTTCGAACGCAGCTGGCATTCCCAGCGGCTCGCCTCGTCCGCGCAGAGGCCCACCCACTGGCCATCTTCCATAAAGCCATAGCGCGCACCGTAACTGGCGGCCAGCCACAGCGGCAGTGCAATAAGCAGCAAAATCAGCGGCAAACGACGGGACATGGGGTACTCCGATAGGCAAAAACGGCGCTCAGCTTAATGCCCCGGCAGCCGTTAGCAAGGCGCATACACACAATTAGTGTTCACCAAAGCGTGGCAAAGTGTATCGTCTGGCTACTATTACCCCGATTCCAACGTTTTTTTTCCGACATTTCGTGCCGCGTGATGGCACTTCGGCGACTGGACGGCGGTCATAGCCTGCGAACTTCATTAAGTACGTTTCCTCCTAGGGATTAAGTCATGCTCCGTTCCTTGCGCTGTGCTGCCTTGCTGGGCAGCCTTTTTCTGAGTGCGTCAGCACTGGCCGTCGACATTGACCAAGCCAGCTATGGCTACCCTTTGACCAACCCGTTTGAAGCCACCATCGCCACCACGCCGCCTGACCTTCGGCCGAAATTGCCGAGCGACGACGAGATCAATCAGTCCGATTACACCCTGAACATGCGCCCCGAGCGCGAATTCAGCCTGCCGGACAACTTCTGGGCGGTGAAGAAACTCACCTACCGCATCGCCAAGCAGGACCGCGCCGCGCCGCTGATCTTTCTGATCGCGGGCACCGGTGCGCGCTTCGACAGCAGCATCAACGAATACCTGAAAAAGCTGTATTACCAGGCCGGCTACCACGTGGTGCAACTGTCGTCGCCGACCAGCTTCGACTTCATCAGTGCCGCCTCGCGCTTCGCCACGCCGGGCATCACCCAGGAAGACGCCGAAGACATGTACCGCGTGATGCAAGCCGTGCGCGCGCAAAACGCTTCGTTGCCAGTGACTGACTTCTACCTCACCGGCTACAGCCTCGGTGCCCTGGATGCAGCGTTCGTCAGCAAGCTCGACGAGACGCGCCGCAGCTTCAACTTCAAGAAAGTCTTGTTGCTTAACCCGCCGGTCAACCTCTACACCTCGATCACCAACCTCGACAAGCTGGTGCAGACCGAGGTGAAAGGCATCAACAACACCACCACCTTCTATGAGCTGGTGCTGAACAAGCTGACCCGCTACTTCCAGCAAAAGGGCTATATCGACCTGAACGACGCCCTGCTCTACGACTTCCAGCAATCCAAGCAGCACCTGACCAACGAACAGATGGCCATGCTGATCGGCACCTCGTTCCGCTTCTCGGCGGCCGACATCGCCTTTACCTCGGACTTGATCAACCGCCGTGGCCTGATCATCCCTCCGAAATACCCGATCACCGAAGGCACCAGCCTCACGCCGTTCCTCAAGCGTGCACTGCAGTGCGACTTCGACTGCTACCTCACCGAACAAGTGATCCCAATGTGGCGCGCCCGCTCCGACGGCGGCAGCCTGCTGCAACTGATCGACCAGGTCAGCCTGTACGCCCTCAAGGACTACCTGCACACCAGCCCGAAAATCGCCGTGATGCATAACGCCGACGACGTGATCCTCGGCCCGGGCGACCTCGGTTTCCTGCGTAAAACCTTCGGCGATCGCTTGACCGTCTACCCGCTGGGCGGCCATTGCGGCAACCTCAATTACCGCGTCAACGCCGACGCCATGCTGGAGTTCTTCCGTGGCTAAATATCTTCTGCTGCTTGCCGCCCTGATGTGCGCAGGCGTGGCCAATGCCGACAACAGCAAGGCCCACGAGCCAGTCAAAGTCGATTCCGATGGTTTCAAGGAACCGCTGACCAAACTCAAGTTCAACCCCGGCCTGGACCAGCGCGAGTTCGAACGTTCATCGCTCACCGCGCTCAACGTGTATGACCCGTTGGAGTCGTGGAACCGTCGCGTGTACCACTTCAACTATCGCTTCGACCAATGGGTGTTCCTGCCGGTGGTCGATGGCTACCGCTACGTCACCCCGAGTTTCCTGCGCACCGGCGTGAGCAACTTCTTCAACAACCTGGGCGATGTGCCCAACCTGCTGAACAGCCTGTTGCAACTCAAGGGCCATCGCTCCCTGGAAACCACCGGCCGCCTGTTGGTCAACACCACTATCGGCATCGCCGGCCTTTGGGACCCGGCGACTGCCATGGGCCTGCCGCGCCAGAGCGAAGACTTTGGCCAGACCTTGGGCTTCTACGGTGTACCCGGCGGCGCGTACCTGGTGCTGCCGATCTTCGGCCCATCGAACCTGCGCGACACCACCGGCCTGATCGTCGACTACGGTGCCGAAACCCAGATCAACTTCCTCAACGTGTCCGAAGTCAGCTCCAACCACCCGGAAATCTGGGCATTGCGCGCGGTGGACAAGCGTTATCAGACCAGCTTCCGGTATGGCCAGATGAACTCGCCGTTCGAGTATGAGAAGGTGCGCTACATCTATACGGAATCGCGAAAGCTGCAGATTGCCGAGTAAACGCCCACAAAAAAGGCCATTCGATTGAATGGCCTTTTTTATTGCGGTTACGGTAAGCCCGGTCTGTTAAGCATGTTCGACATCACGGCAAGGCAATCCGTAGTTATTCTCCCCCTTGTCGCCTTTTCTAAGCAGTCGGATGGTCACAACTAATAAACCCACGAACGGTAGCGCATACCACAGGATATAAGCGCCAGTCGTGTTCACATCGTGAAGCCGCCTAAATGTTACAGATAGCCGGGGGATGATCGTAAGTACAACGTAAACGCCTAGCGGGATATAAAACCACTTGCTGTAGGCAACCCCGGCCCAGCCTGCTACTACAATTGAGCCGTACATCAGCAGGTAGTCTAAAACTGCAAACGCCCAATACTCCCTTCTACAAGCGCGCCCGCTGAAGTTGGCATAGTTTTTTATCGCCTGAAAACACCAGTTCATCCTTAACTCCCTACTCGATCCGTTTTCTTAGTGCGTGACTTCACGGGAAGGCACGCGACGCATCCTATAAATGCCTTGAAAACCGAACTGTAGGATTAAGCTTAAACAACTTTTCAGTCTGTATTCGCTGCGAACTAATCAGCGCTTAACGGCTCGCCATACCCTGCCAACTACTTGCACGACGACCAACACCACCGCCCCGGCAATGATACCCGCCACGCCATTCAGCAGCGTCGGCACCAACCACGCCACCCCGCCTGCGCCCTGGCTGACCGTCTCGATCCAGTGATGCACCACCGGCACGCCGTGGGTGAGAATCCCGCCGCCCACCAGGAACATCGCCGCCGTACCGATCACCGACAGGCTCTTCATCATGTACGGCGCCGCACGCAGGATGGCACCACCGATGCTGCGCGCCGCCTGGCCAGGTTTCTGGGCGAGCCACAGACCCAGGTCATCCAGCTTGACGATACCGGCCACCAAGCCATACACGCCCACGGTCATGACGATGGCAATGCCGGACAGCACGATCACCTGCTGCATCAAGGGCGCATCGGCCACGGTGCCGAGGGTGATGGCGATGATTTCGGCGGAGAGGATGAAGTCGGTACGGATGGCGCCTTTGATCTTGTCCTTTTCGAAGGCCACCAGGTCGGTGGCAGGATCGGCCACGGCCTCGACCAACTGCGCATGTTCAGCGTGATCGTCGGCCTTGCTGTGGAGGAATTTATGCGCCAGCTTTTCGAACCCTTCGAAACACAGGTAGGCACCGCCGAGCATCAACAACGGCGTCACCGCCCACGGTGCAAACGCGCTGATCAATAAAGCCGCTGGCACCAGGATCAACTTGTTGACGAAGGAGCCCTTGGCCACCGCCCACACCACGGGAATTTCCCGCTCGGCACGCACGCCGGAAACCTGTTGGGCATTGAGGGCGAGGTCATCACCCAGGACGCCAGCGGTCTTCTTTGCCGCCATTTTTGTCATCAGGGCAACGTCATCGAGTACTGCGGCGATATCGTCGATCAACACCAACAAGCTGCTTCCTGCCATGAATCGGGCTTCCGTAAGAGTGGGATGACGCGAGCATAGCGCGGCGCAAGGCCCGGCGGGCAGATTGTTGAGGCTCGCAGATGGCCGGTGCTACCATGCGCAACCGCCAGTCTTGGCAAGGAAACTCCAGGTTTATGAGCACCATTCGCGAGCGCAACAAAGAAAAGATCCTGCGGGCGGCCAGCGAGGAGTTTGCCGACAAGGGCTTCGCCGCGACCAAAACCAGCGACATCGCCGCCAAGGCCGGGCTGCCCAAGCCCAACGTCTACTACTACTTCAAGTCCAAGGACAACCTCTACCGCGAGGTGCTCGAAAGCATCATCGAGCCGATCCTGGCCGCCTCCACACCGTTCAACCCGGACGGCGCGCCCAAGGAAGTACTGAGCAACTACATCCGCTCGAAAATCCGTATCTCCCGCGACCTGCCATTTGCCTCCAAGGTCTTTGCCAGCGAAATCATGCACGGCGCCCCGCACCTCAGCGCCGACCAGGTCGAACAGCTCAACGCCCAGGCCAAGCACAACATCGCCTGCATCCAGGACTGGGTGGATCGCGGCCTGATTGCGCCGATTGACCCCAATCACTTGATGTTCAGCATCTGGGCGGCGACGCAGACCTATGCGGATTTTGACTGGCAGATCTCGGCAGTGACCGGGAAGGCCAAGCTGGATGAGGCGGATTATGAGGCGGCGGCGCAGACGATTATCCGGCTGGTGCTCAAAGGCTGCGAGCCGGACTGACCTTTGTAGGAGCCGGCTTGCCGGCGATGAGACTTTCATATTCTGCGGCGCTCTTTCGAGCGCCATCGCCGGCAAGCCGGCTCCTACAAAGGGTAGTGTCAGGCTGATACGCCGGCGTCTGCCAACAGCCCGATCTCCTCGATCGCCGTGATCGCGCACTGCTCATCAATGTCCGACGTATCCCCGCTGATCCCGATCGCCCCCAGCACCGCGCCTTCCTGATTTCGAATCAATACCCCACCCGGCGCAGGCACCACGCTGCCCTGCCCCAAACTGTTCAACGCCGCGATAAACGCCGGTCGCTGCTGCGCGTCCAGCGCCAGCAGGCGTGAACCCTTGCCCAGGGCTATCGCGCCCCAGGCCTTACCGATGGCGATTTGTGGGCGCAGCAGGCTGGCACCGTCTTCGCGTTGCAGGGTGATCAAGTGGCCGCCGCTGTCGAGCACGGCGATGGTCAGCGGTGCAGCGGAGATGGTGCGCCCTGCACTGAGGGCCTGGCTGGCCAGTTGAGTGGCGAGTTTCAAGGTTAAAGCGCTCATGGTGCCGTCCTTCTTTTGTTATTGGGAAAGCGGTGGAGGTCTGAATGATCAGATGCTCGATCAAACAAATAGAACACAATGACTTTTGATTTTGTATACAATATTTTCGCACAAAGGCTCCATACGTCGAAAAAAGCCGTTCCGACGAACGCATAGGCCAGTTTATAAAATGCATTGACCTACGCCGCTCGCCGTGAATACACTTTGTCCAGACACCACTTGTATACAATTACAAAACGCAAGAGGCACCAATATCATGAGCAAAATGAGAGCAATCGAAGCCGCCGTCCTGGTGATGCGTCGCGAAGGTGTGGACACCGCCTTCGGTATCCCAGGCGCCGCGATCAACCCGCTGTATTCGGCCTTGCAGAAAGTGGGTGGCATCGATCACGTCCTTGCTCGCCACGTTGAAGGCGCCTCCCACATGGCCGAGGGTTACACCCGCACCAAGGCCGGCAATATCGGCGTGTGCATCGGCACCTCGGGCCCGGCAGGCACTGACATGGTCACCGGCCTGTACAGCGCCTCGGCCGACTCGATCCCGATCCTGTGCATCACCGGTCAAGCGCCCCGCGCCCGGATGCACAAGGAAGACTTCCAGGCCGTGGACATCACCAGCATCGTCAAGCCGGTGACCAAGTGGGCAACCACCGTCCTGGAACCTGGCCAAGTGCCGTACGCCTTCCAGAAAGCCTTCTATGAAATGCGCTCCGGCCGCCCAGGCCCGGTGTTGATCGACCTGCCGTTCGACGTGCAGATGGCCGAGATCGAATTCGACATCGACGCCTACCAACCCCTGCCCCTGGCCAAACCACTGGCCACCCGCGTGCAGGTGGAAAAAGCCCTGGCGCTGCTGGACCAGGCCGAGCGCCCACTGCTGGTCAGCGGTGGCGGCGTGATCAATGCCGACGCCAGCGAATTGCTGGTTGAATTCGCTGAACTGACCGGCATCCCGGTGATCCCGACCCTGATGGGTTGGGGCACCATTCCGGACGATCACCCACAGATGGTCGGCATGGTCGGCCTGCAGACGTCCCACCGTTATGGCAACGCGACGATGCTCAAGTCGGACGTGGTGCTGGGCATCGGTAACCGTTGGGCCAACCGCCACACCGGTTCGGTCGAGGTGTACACCGAGGGCCGCAAGTTCATTCACGTCGACATCGAGCCGACCCAGATTGGCCGCGTCTTCACCCCGGACCTGGGTATCGTGTCCGACGCCGGTTCTGCGCTGACGATGCTCATTGAAGTGGCCCGCGAGTGGAAAGCCGCCGGCAAGCTCAAGGACCGCAGCGCCTGGCTCAATGACTGCCAGCAACGCAAAGCCACCCTGCACCGCAAGACCCATTTCGACAACGTGCCGGTCAAGCCACAGCGCGTGTATGAAGAAATGAACCAGGTGTTCGGCAAAGACACCTGCTACGTCAGCACCATCGGCCTGTCGCAGATTGCAGGCGCGCAGTTCCTGCACGTGTATAAGCCACGCCACTGGATCAACTGCGGGCAGGCCGGCCCGTTGGGTTGGACCATCCCCGCCGCCCTCGGCGTGGTCAAGGCTGACCCGAGCCGCAAAGTGGTGGCGCTGTCCGGCGACTACGACTTCCAGTTCATGATCGAAGAACTGGCCGTGGGCGCACAGTTCAAGCTGCCGTACATCCACGTGGTGGTGAACAACTCCTACCTCGGCCTGATCCGCCAGGCTCAGCGCGGGTTTGAAATGGACTACTGCGTGCAGCTGTCCTTCGACAACCTCAACGCCCCGGAACTCAACGGCTATGGCGTGGACCACGTGGCCGTCGCCGAAGGCCTGGGTTGCAAGGCCTTGCGTGTGTTCGAACCGAGCCAGATCGCGCCGGCCCTGCGCCGCGCCGAGGAAATGATCGAAGAATTCAAGGTTCCGGTGATCGTTGAGATTATTCTGGAGCGCGTGACCAATATTTCCATGGGCACCGAGATCAACGCCGTCAACGAATTCGAAGATCTGGCCTTGGTCGGCAACGATGCGCCGACTGCCATTTCCCTGCTCGATTAAGGAGAACCTTATGCCGCGTTTCGCCGCCAACCTGTCCATGCTGTTTACCGAACAGGACTTTCTTGCCCGTTTCAAAGCGGCCGCCGATGCGGGCTTCGAAGGTGTCGAGTACCTGTTCCCCTATGAATTCAGCTCTGCCGAAATCAAGGCGCAACTCGACGCCCACGGCCTGACCCAGGTGCTGTTCAACCTGCCGGCCGGTGACTGGGCCAAGGGCGAACGCGGCCTGGCCTGCCACCCGGACCGGGTCGAAGAATTCCGTGCCGGGGTCAAGCTGGCGATCGCCTACGCCCAGGTGCTGGGCAATACCCAGATCAACTGCCTGGCGGGCATCCGGCCACAAGGCGTTGACGACGAAACCCTGGAAAAAACCTTCGTCGCCAACCTCAAGTACGCCGCTGAAAAACTGCAAGCGGTGGGCATCAAGCTGGTGATGGAAGCGATCAATACCCGCGACATCCCAGGCTTCTACCTGAACAACACGGCGCAAGCCCTGTCGATTCGCGAACAGGTGGGCAGCGCCAACCTGTTCCTGCAGTACGACATCTATCACATGCAAATCATGGAAGGCGACCTGGCCCGCACCATGGCCGCGCACCTGGGTGAGATCAACCACATCCAGCTGGCGGACAACCCAGGGCGCAACGAGCCGGGTACCGGTGAGATCAACTACCGCTTCCTGTTCGAACATTTGGACCGCATCGGCTACACGGGTTGGGTCGGCTGTGAATACAAGCCGTTGACCACCACCGAAGCGGGTTTGGGTTGGTTGAAGACCCACAACGCCATCTAATAAAAGAGGATTCTTTCATGGCTAAAATCGGATTCATCGGCACCGGCATCATGGGCCAACCCATGGCCGCGAACCTGCAGAAAGCAGGTCACCAACTGTTCCTCTCCGAGCACCATGGCAAGGCGCCGCAAGCGCTGATCGACGCAGGCGCCGTGGCCCTGGCCAACCCGCAGCAAGTTGCGCAGGAAGCCGAGTTCATCATTGTGATGGTCCCGGACACCCCGCAGGTCGACGACGTACTGTTCCGCAAAGACGGCGTCGCCGCCGGCCTGTCGCCGAACAAGGTGGTGATCGACATGAGTTCGATCTCTCCCACCGCCACCAAGGCGTTCGCCGCCAAGATCAACGAGACCGGCGCGCAGTACCTGGATGCACCTGTGTCCGGTGGTGAAGTCGGCGCCAAGGCCGGCACCCTGAGCATCATGATCGGTGGCGAGCCGCAGACCTTCGAACGCGCGCTGCCGCTGTTCCAGGCCATGGGCAAGAACATCACGCTGGTGGGCGGCAATGGCGATGGCCAGACCGCCAAGGTCGCCAACCAGATCATCGTGGCGCTGAACATCCAGGCGGTGGCGGAAGCACTGCTGTTCGCCTCCAAGAACGGCGCCGACCCGGCCAAGGTGCGTGAAGCGCTGATGGGCGGATTTGCTTCGTCGAAAATCCTCGAAGTGCATGGCGAGCGCATGATCAAGGGCACTTTTGACCCGGGCTTCCGCATCAACCTGCACCAGAAGGACCTCAACCTGGCGTTGGCCGGTGCCAAGGAGCTGGGGATCAACCTACCGAATACCGCTGGTACGCAGCAGGTGTTCAGCACATGCACGGCGATTGGCGGCGGCAATTGGGACCACTCGGCGCTGATCAAGGGCCTGGAACATATGGCGAATTTCTCGATTCGCGAGAAGTAAGTGCTTACTTGAAATGCAATCCAGTGTGGGAGCTGGCTTGCCTGCGATAGCAATCTTGCAACTAGACATTCATTGCCTGATACACCGCTATCGCAGGCAAGCCAGCTCCCACATTTTGGTCCCTATTCCAAGCCTCATACCTAATAACAAGAATCCCCCGGGAGCCCGCTTATGTCGGTCGATCCGCAACATCTGCTTCGCGAGCTGTTTGCCACAGCCATCGACGCCGCCCACCCCCGGCAAGTCCTTGAACCCTACCTGCCCGCCGACCGCAGCGGCCGTGTGATCGTGATCGGTGCCGGCAAAGCCGCCGCCGCCATGGCGCTGGTCGTGGAGAACTGCTGGCAGGGCGAAGTTGCCGGCCTGGTCGTCACCCGCTACGGCCACGGCGCGCCGTGCAAGACAATCGAAGTGGTCGAAGCCGCTCACCCAGTGCCCGATGCTGCCGGCCTGGCCGTGGCCCAGCGCGTACTCGCGCTGATCAGCAACCTGACGGAAGACGACCGCGTAATCTTCCTGTTGTCCGGTGGTGGCTCTGCGCTGCTGGCGCTGCCCGCCGAAGGCATCACCCTGGCCGACAAACAGGCCATCAACAAAGCCCTGCTCAAATCCGGCGCGACCATCGGCGAGATGAATTGCGTGCGCAAGCACCTTTCGGCCATCAAGGGAGGTCGACTGGCGAAAGCGGCATGGCCCGCGACGGTCTATACCTACGCGATTTCCGATGTGCCCGGCGACCAGGCCACGGTGATCGCGTCCGGCCCCACGGTCGGCGACCCGAGCACCTCGCAACAAGCCCTGGCGATTCTCAAGCGGTATGGCATCGAAGTCCCCGCCGCGGTTCGCAGTTGGTTGCAAAACCCGGCCTCGGAAACCGTCAAGCCCGGCGACCCGGTGCTCGCCCGCAGCCACTTCCAATTGATCGCCCGCCCCCAGCAATCCCTTGAAGCTGTGGCGGTAAAAGTCCGTCAGGCCGGTTTCAGCCCGTTGATCCTCGGCGACCTGGAAGGCGAAGCACGGGACGTGGCCAAGGTGCACGCCGGTATCGCCCGACAGATCGTGCAGCACGGCCAGCCGCTGGCGGCGCCGTGCGTGATCCTCTCCGGCGGCGAAACCACCGTGACCGTGCGCGGCAATGGCCGTGGCGGGCGCAATGCGGAATTCCTGTTGAGCCTCACCGACAGCCTCAAGGGCCTGCCCGGCGTGTACGCCCTGGCCGGTGACACCGACGGTATCGACGGCTCGGAAGACAACGCCGGCGCGATCATGACGCCATGCAGCTATTCGCGCGCCGAAGCCCTCGGACTGTCGGCCAGCGATGAGTTGGATAACAACAACGGCTACGGCTATTTCGCCGCCCTCGACGGTTTAATCATCACCGAGCCCACGCGCACCAACGTCAACGACTTCCGCGCCATCCTGATCCTTGAGACTGCCAAACATGACGCCTGACAAGAAGGTCAAAATCCTCGCCACCCTGGGCCCCGCCACCGACGGTATCGACGACATCCGCGAGCTGGTGGAAGCCGGGGTGAATATCTTCCGGCTCAATTTCAGCCACGGCGACCACGCCGACCATGCCCAACGCTACCAATGGATTCGCCAGGTCGAGCGCCAGCTGAATTATCCGCTGGGCATCCTCATGGACCTGCAAGGGCCGAAACTGCGCGTCGGACGCTTTGTCGAGGGCAAGGTGCAACTGGTGCGCGGCCAGGCGTTGCGCCTGGACCTGGACGAAACACCGGGCGACCAGCGGCGGGTCAACCTGCCTCACCCGGAAATCATCGCGGCGCTGGAGCCCGGCATGGACCTGCTGCTGGACGACGGCAAATTGCGCCTGCGGGTGATCACCAAACATGCCGACGCCATCGACACCACCGTGCTGAATGGCGGCGAATTGTCGGACCGCAAAGGCGTGAACGTCCCACAAGCACTGCTGGAACTGAGCCCACTGACCGCCAAGGATCGGCGCGACCTGAGCTTCGGCCTGGAACTGGGTGTGGACTGGGTGGCGCTGTCGTTCGTGCAGCGCCCGGAAGACATTCGCGAAGCCCGCGAGCTGATCGGCGACAAGGCGTTCCTCATGGCCAAGATCGAGAAACCCTCGGCCGTGCAGCGCCTGCAGGAAATCGCCGAACTGAGCGACGCGATCATGGTGGCCAGAGGCGACCTGGGCGTGGAAGTTCCCGCCGAGAGCGTGCCGCAGATCCAGAAGGACATCATCAGCACCTGCCGCCAACTGGGTAAACCGGTGGTGGTGGCGACGCAGATGCTGGAGTCGATGCGCTTCTCGCCGGCGCCAACCCGTGCCGAAGTCACCGATGTCGCCAATGCCGTGGCCGAAGGCGCGGACGCGGTGATGCTGTCGGCGGAAACCGCGTCCGGCGAATACCCGCTGGAAGCCGTGCAGATGATGAGCAAGATCATCCGCCAGGTGGAAAACGGTCCGGATTACCAGGCGCAACTGGATGTCAGCCGGCCGAAGGCGGATGCCACGGTATCGGACGCCATCAGCTGCGCGATCCGCCGTATCAGCAGCATCCTGCCGGTGGCGGTGCTGGTGAACTACAGCGAGTCGGGCAGCTCCAGCCTGCGCGCGGCGCGGGAACGGCCGGTAGCGCCGATCCTCAACCTCACGCCCAACCTGTCCACGGCGCGGCGGTTGAGCGTGGCGTGGGGCGTGCATTCGGTGGTCAACGATCGGCTGCGCCAGGTGGATGAGGTGTGTTCCACCGCGCTGGAGATCGCCCAGGCGCAGGGGATGGCGGAGCGTGGGGATACGTTGGTGATTACGGCGGGGGTGCCATTCGGGCAGCCTGGGTCGACCAACTCTTTGCGTATAGAGACGTTGATCTAGCGCCTGTTCGGGCCCCATCGCGGGCAAGCCCGGCTCCCACATTTTGATCTGCGAACACAGTCAAATGTGGGAGCTGGCTTGCCTGCGATGGGGACAACTCAGTCTCACTGACTAACCACCATGCACAATCCCACCTGCCCCGACTGGGCCGAAGCGCTGCTCAACGGCTTCAGTCAGATCTTCCTGCAACGCCAGCCGCTGTGCGGCCTGCTGTGCCTGCTGGCGATCCTGATCGGCGCGCCGACCTTGCTCGGCGGCGCCTTGTTGGGTGGCGTCGCGGGCTTGCTCACGGCCCAGCGCCGGGGCTATCCCAAGGCCGAGCGCCAGGCCGGGCTGTATAGCTACAACGGCGTGCTGCTGGGCTTGTTGATCAGCCAGCACTTCGCCTGGTCGGCCTTGCTGCCGCCGCTGATCCTGGCGTGCGCAGGTTTGAGCGCGATCCTGACGCGGCAATGGTTGAAACGCGCCAGCCAGCCCAATGACCTGCCGGCCTATACCGCGCCTTTTGTCGGCCTGGGCTGGTTGCTGCTGGGCACGGTGCCGGAGAGCACATTTGTCCTGAGCGAACCCGACTCCTTGGCTATCCTCAACGCGCCTTTTACCGGGCTCGCGCAAATCATGTTGTTGGATCAGCCGGTGTCGGGCGCGCTGATTGCGCTCGGCCTGTGGCTAGCCAACCGCCGCGCCGCCACCTGGGCCTTGATCGGCGCCAGTGTCGGCGTGTTGATTGCGCTGTGGCTGGACGAACCCGCCAGCGCCCTCCTCGGCCTGCACAGCTACAACCCGGCGCTGGCAGCCCTGGCGTTGAGCCAAGTACGTCGCCAGCCCTGGCTGCCGCTGCTGGGCATCCTGCTGGCGATCACGCTCACACCCGGCTTCGCCGCCCTGCACCTGCCTGCGTTGACCGCGCCGTTCATCCTCGCCTGCTGGCTGGTGCGTGCAGGCGCTCGGGTGTTGCGCAAACCCTGCATGGACAGCCCCTTCGAATCCCCCTAGGCTTGCTTGATATCAGTTTCAGGCGGGAATTATGGACAGCAACAACGACTGGCGCCAACGGCTCTACGTCATGATTTTCCAGAGTGACACCACGGCCGGGCGGCGCTTTGACGGCATCTTGCTGCTGATCATCCTCGCCAGCCTGGTGATCGTGATGCTCGACAGCATCGACCAGATACACCAGAACTACGCCGATGTGCTGGCCTATATCGAATGGGGCTTCACGCTGATCTTCCTGATCGAATACGGGTTGCGCCTGTATTGCTCGCCGAAGCCGTTACGCTATGCCTTCAGCTTTTATGGGCTGGTGGATTTGCTTGCCATCGTCCCCGGCATCCTCGCGCTGTATTACAGCGACGCGCAGTACCTGCTGATCATCCGCATCATTCGGATGTTGCGGATCTTCCGCGTGCTCAAGCTCAGCCCGTACCTCAAGCAGGCCAACTACCTGATGGCGGCGCTGCGCGGCAGCAAGCAGAAGATCGTGGTGTTCCTGGTCAGCGTGTGCACCCTGGTGACCGTGTTCGGCACCTTGATGTACGTGATCGAAGGCCCGGAGCATGGCTTTACCAGCATTCCCAAGGGCATCTACTGGGCCATCGTGACCCTGACCACCGTTGGCTTTGGCGACATCGTGCCAAAGACGCCGCTGGGCCAGGTGATCTCGTCGCTGGTGATGATCACCGGTTATTCGATCATTGCCGTGCCCACCGGGATTTTCACCGCTGAACTGGCGAGTGCCATGCGCGGCGAACAGCTGCAAACCGACTGCCCAGTGTGCAAGAAGAACAGCCATGAGCCGAATGCCGCCTTCTGCTCGCGTTGCGGGAGTAACCTTTTCCGTAAAGTGGAATAAGCAAAGTACGTTTTAATCTTTAAACGTCTATGCGGCGCCCGCTATAGTCGCTGGCAAATTGCCCCTACTCAATCGACCACCTTCTCGAACAACAAGGAATGAGCAGTGAAAAAACTCGTTAGCGCCTCCCTCCTGGCCGCCGGCCTTGCCCTGGCGGGCGCCGTCCAGGCCGCCCCCGTCACACTGCTCAACGTCTCCTACGACGTGATGCGCGATTTCTACAAGGACTACAACGCTGCGTTCCAGAAGCACTGGGAAGCCGAGCACCCGAACGACAAACTGACCCTGCAGATGTCCTTCGGCGGCTCCAGCAAACAAGCGCGCTCGGTGATCGACGGTCTGCCGGCTGACGTGATCACCATGAACATGGCCACCGACATCAACGCGTTGGTCGACAACGGCAAACTGGTGCCGGACAACTGGGTCACCCGCCTGCCGAACAACAGCGCACCGTTCACCTCCGCCACCGTATTCATCGTGCGCAAAGGCAACCCGAAAGCACTGAAAGACTGGCCGGATCTGTTGAAAGACGGCGTGCAGGTGATCGTGCCCAACCCGAAAACCTCGGGTAATGGCCGCTACACCTACCTGTCGGCCTGGGGCTATGTGCTGAAGAACGGCGGCGACGAAAACAAAGCCAAGGCCTTTGTCGGCAAGCTGTTCAAACAGGCCCCGGTACTGGACACCGGCGGCCGTGCCGCCACCACGACTTTCATGACCAACCAGATCGGCGACGTGCTGGTGACCTTTGAAAACGAAGCGGAAATGATCGCCCGTGAATTCGGCCGCGATCAGTTCGAAGTGATCTACCCAAGCGTCTCCGCCGAAGCTGAGCCGCCGGTGTCGGTGGTCGACAAAGTGGTCGAGAAGAAAGGCACCCGCGTGGCGGCTGAAGACTACCTGAAGTACCTGTGGTCGGCGGAAGGCCAGGAAATTGCGGCCAACAACTACCTGCGTCCACGTGACCCCAAGGTGCTGGCCAAGCACACCGACCGCTTCCCGAAAGTCGACTTCCTGTCGGTTGAGAAGACCTTTGGTGACTGGCGCACGGTGCAGAAGACCCACTTCAATGATGGTGGGGTGTTTGACCAGATCTACTCCGGTCAATAACTGAATAAACGCGGTAAAACAGTGGGAGCGGGCTTGCTCGCGAATGCGGTGTGTCAGTCAACAGATTCATTGGCTGATCCACCGCATTCGCGAGCAAGCCCGCTCCCACATTTGGTTCTGCGCCAGACTTTACATTGGCGGTGTCACACCATCTTTACCGGCTGAGATGGCCTGCGCGGTAATGGTCCCATCCGCCCCCTGCGCCGCAAACAACACCACCTTTACCCCCGCCTTGAGCAAACTGCGATCCCCCGGCTCCAGGTTGACGATCGGCACATCCTCCGGCACCACGATCTTCTGTTCGCCGCCTTTGTACTTCACGGTCAAGGTGCGCCCGTTGCTCACGACTAGGTCGCCGACGGTGCCGTTGGTCATGCTGCTGCCTTCTTTGAGGTCGAATGCGCGATGCCCGTCGCCCGTGCCGGCCATGGCCGGTGGAAACACGTGCACTTCCAGCGCCGTCAGGCTGCCATCGGCGTTGGGCATGGCGGCGGAGCCGATGTAGCTGCCCGGCTTGATCTCATCGATCTTGGCCAGGGTGACTGCGCGCACCTGGGTGGCCGGGGTGAGGTGCACGATGACCTCCTCACCGCTATTGACCTTGACGTGCATCGCATCGCCCTCCATCGCCGTAATGGCGCCGCGTACACCTACGCGCGGGGCTTCGGCAGCCTGGGCCAGGCCCACGGCCATGGCGGCGGCGAGCGTGGAAGCCAGGAGCATTTTGTTCAACGTGATTTTCATGACCATCAATTTCCTGTTTCGGCAGTTATGCCTGAATGTATCATCACCCTTCGCGCAGAAAGTTAACGATTCACTCATCATTACCGGGCATGAGTGTTATCACTGCCAGCGGCCTACCCGGGCTACGGTGTTGTCTTTAGGCTCGCCCCACTTTCCTTCGCATTTATGAGAACACCATGAACGCTACCTCCCACGCTACAACCACCATGACCCGGAGCATGGTGATGCTGTTTGCGTTTTGCTGCGGCGCCATTGTTGCCAATATCTACTATGCACAACCGATCATCGAGCTGATCGCGCCGGACATCGGCCTTACGCCTGCGATGGCCAGCCTGATCGTCTCCTTGACGCAGATCGGTTACGCCCTGGGCCTGTTTTTCCTGGTGCCACTGGGTGACCTGTTGGAAAACCGCAAGCTGATGATCGCCACCACCGTACTGGCCATCGCCAGTCTGTTGGGTGCGGCATTTACCGAGCAGCCGAATCTGTTCCTGTTGGTATCGCTGCTGATCGGTTTCAGTTCGGTGTCGGTGCAGATCCTGATCCCGCTGGCTGCGCACCTGGCACCCGCCGAATCCCGTGGCCGCGTGGTCGGCAGCATTATGGGTGGCCTGTTGCTCGGCATCCTGTTGGCTCGGCCGGTGTCCAGCGTGGTGGCGGACCACTTCGGCTGGCGCGCGATGTTCATGGCGGCGGCGGCGTTGATGGCGTTTATCAGTGTGGTGTTGCTGATCACCATCCCCAAGCGCCAGCCCGACCACAGTGCCACCTATGGCCAGTTGCTGCGCTCCCTCGGCACCTTGTTGCGTGAGCAGCCGGTATTGCGCCAACGGGCGTTTTATCAGGGTTGCATGTTCGCCACCTTCAGCCTGTTCTGGACCGCTGCCCCACTGGAGCTGGCGCGCAACCACGGATTGAGCCAAAGCGAGATCGCGCTGTTTGCCCTGGTCGGCGCGCTGGGCGCCATAGCCGCGCCCATCGCCGGCCGCCTGGCCGATGCCGGCCATACCCACCGCGCGTCGTTGCTGGCCATGCTGTTTGCGGCACTGAGTTTTCTGCCGGCCTTCGTGCACCCGTTGTACAGCGTGATTGGCCTGGCCGTGACCGGAGTGGTCCTGGACTTCTGCGTGCAGATGAATATGGTGCTGGGCCAACGCGCCATCTACGCGCTCGACGCCAACAGCCGCAGCCGCCTGAACGCGCTGTACATGACCAGCATCTTCATCGGCGGCGCCTTCGGCTCCGCGATTGCCAGCAGCGTGTATGAACACGGCGGCTGGCTGGGCGTGATGCTGGTGGGCAGCGCGTTCCCCTTGATCGCGCTGCTGCGGTTCGTGAGTGCTTCACGTCAGGCCACGGTTGCCACTGCTTGAGGGACCGGAATTCCTTTGTAATTGAAACACTCGACAACACAAAGGCCCGGGCGGCATCGCGTTGTTTTGACGAGAGAAAAACAAAATCTAAAACAGCACCTCTCGCTCAACTACGCGGTTTTCCCAACGGTCAGGACATATCCTTAAACCTTCCTCAGGACCGCACCAGCTTCTCCAGCGCGGCATCCGCCAGGAAGGAGGAGCGGCTCTTGACCTTGTGCTCACGCACATACCGGTCGATACGCTGGATGACGTAACCGGGCAAGGTCACATTGACCTTCTCGGTCTTGCCCAGGTAGGGCGAGATGTCCAACTCCAACATCCCCCAGCCCATGCCGGCGTAGTCCTCGTGCGTGTGATGGTTGGCCACCGACGTCGGCATCGGAATCGGCCCGCCTTCTGCGGCAATCTCTTGAAGCATGATGTGCGCGACTTCCACTGCGGCGTTGTAGGCCTCTTCAAAACTGTCCCCGGCGGTGACTGCGCCTGGGATATCGGGGATCTGGATACCGGTGGCGGTGAAGTCATCGCCCCATTCGATACAGATTGGGTATTGCATGAATGTTCTCCTTAAAACTGAAACAAGCCGGCGCGCTTCCTGATGCTTCTGACGGTGCCCAGCGGCAAGTCCTTCTTTGGATGGGGCACTGGAATGGTGTAAGGGCTATAGCGATGAGTAAAAATATGATGACTTTCCGTGACCCGATCCAGCATCCAACCTGCCTCTTGCAGTTCCTTGATCAATAACCTGCTTTGCACCCGAGCCTCCTTGGCTTGGCCTGAATAAACGTAACCCTAGAGTTATCTTTACTCAAGCACAAAATTCACACCCCTGACTGACGGCTGTTTTACTGAATATTGAAAGTACAACACGGGAAACGCATGACACCGGCAGCCCATCGCCTTAGGCTTGAGCGCCGCCCAGCCAACAGGAACACCCGATGGACCGTCTCACTGCCATGGAAACCTTCGTTCACGTCGTGGAGACCGGCTCCTTCTCGGCCGCTGCCAAGCGCCTGGGCATCGGCCAACCCGCCGTGTCCAAAAGCATCGCGCAATTGGAAGCACGCCTGGCCGTGCGGTTGGTGTTGCGCTCGACCAGGGGCCTGACGCCCACCGAGGCAGGCCTGGCGTTTTTCGAAAAAGCCAAGAGCGCGATATTCGAAGCCGACGAAGCTGACGAGGCCGCCCGGGGCGCGGGCGCAGGATTAACGGGCAACCTGCGGGTCAGCGCCGGCGTGACATTCTCCCGTATGCGGATCATTCCCAACCTGGGACCCTTCCTTGACCAGCACCCTGGCCTGAACATCGACGTGTTGCTCGACGACCGCATCCTCAACCTGGTTGAAGACGGCATCGACGTCGCCCTGCGTATCGGCAACTTGAGTGATTCCGGTCTCACTGCTCGCCGGCTTGGCCAAAGCCCAAGCCGGGTGTTCGGCACACCGGCCTACTTCGAACGTTTCGGCGAGCCACAAAGCCCAGCGGATATCCTCAACCACCAGGCCGTGATCTACAGCCTCGGGGAGAGCCCGCTCTGGCCCTTCAAACAAGGCCCTCACGAGCAGGCCATAGCTGCTCGCGGGCGCTTGCGCGTCACGTCTTCCGAAGGCTTGCGCGCTGGCGTGCTCGCTCACCACGGCCTAGCGATGACGTCCGAATGGATGTTCGGCCCGGAATTGACCAGGGGTGAGGTGAAAGCCGTGTTGACCGACTGGGAACTCCCGCCGAAGGATCTCTGGGCAGTGTTGCCGACAGGTCGAATGCCAAGTGCCAAGGCCAAGGCGTTTATCGAATACGTTGAAGGGCTAATGGCGTAGCGCCGGCAAGCCGGCTCCTGCGGGGTTGGAGGGTGTTCAGATGATCCGGCCATCCCAGCCGACCGTGACATGCAGTGGCAATTCACAGCGATGCTCCAGCAACCACGCATCCAACGTATGCCCCACATGGGTCAGCACCCCCAATTGCGCACCGGTTTCCTCAATGCTCTGTAACGCCAGCGTCAGGTCATTGTGATTTCGCGGCGCTTGCGGCTGCGGCGGCATGGAGCAATCCAGCACCAGCACGTCCAGCGGTTCGCGTTGCAACCAGGCCAAGGTCTCCGGTGGCAGGCCGACCGTGTCAGTGAGGTAAGCGATGCGCCGCCCTTCGCCTTCCAGCAAGTAACCCAACGTCAGTCTGGAATGCTGCAACGGCAACGCTGTGACGCTCAACTCGCCAAACTGGCGTGTTTCAAATGCGGCAAAGGGCTGGCTGAAATCCAGGATGCCCGGATGCTTGTACAAGTCCGACAACCCCTCCGGATCCGCTGGGCCGTGCACCGGAATCACCCACCCGTGCCCCCAGCGCAGGTGCAGCAAACCCTGGGCATGATCGGCGTGGTAGTGGGTCTGGAAAATCCCGTTGAAGCTGCGCGACGGGAAGCGTTCGGTGAGGTCGGGCAAACCGCTGTCGATCAGCCAGCGCTGGTCGCCGCATTCGATCAGCGCACTGCACGGGCGGCGGCGCAGTCTTTCGTCGCTGCGCGCCAGACCGCACGCGGGGCATTCGCAGCCGTACACCGGGACTTGCCGCGCGTCACCGGTGCCGAGCAGCGTCAGGCGCATGCCGAGTGCCCGTGGTCGAGGCAGCACAGCAGGCGTTCGACTGTATGTTCCAGCGGCCCGGAGTTGTCCAGCATGAACAACCCCGCCCCATGCCCCGCGATCAACTCAGCGGTGAACCGCGTATTGCGTGCCAGACGCTCCTCGATATCCGCCAGGGCCTCACGCCCGCGTGCGATCAAACGCTGGCGCAACACCGCCTGATCTACCGTCAACAGCAACGCCAGCGACGTCGGATAACGCGCGCGCGTCTGTGCCAAGTGCGCGCGCGAACCGTTGACCAGCACGTCGTCCCCCGCCGCCAGCCACTCGTCGATCTCCTTGGGAATGCCATAGGACAAGCCATTCGCCTGCCAGCTGAGGGCAAATGCACCCTCGGCCTGCAGCGCGGCGAACTGCTCCCGGCTGACCCCTTGCGCCGCCTCGCCCACCGCTTCCGCCGAGCGGGTGATAACGCGGCGCACGACGCGGCAACCGCGCTCGGCCAGGCGTGGGCGTGCAGCATCCAGCAGGCTGTCCTTGCCCGAGCCGGAGGGCCCGATGAGATAGATCAACCTGCCTGCCATCAAAACACCCTCTTCGCTTGTCGCCATACTTGTTGCACCACAGGCAGCCCTTCGCGGCTGCGGGCCTGGACCAGGTCGGCACGCAGGCCGATGGCGATTTCGCCGCGATCGCTCAGGCCGGCAGCTTTTGCCGGCGCCAGGCTGATCATCTTGACCGCTCGCGACAGGTCGCCGCCGTCCTGCTGGTCCGCCAGCACGAAGGCCGCCTGCAACAGGCTGGCCGGGTAATAGTCGCTGGAAAGTATATCCAGCAATCCCTCGGCCGCCAGGCCGGCGGCGGCCACATTACCCGAGTGCGACCCGCCGCGCACCACGTTCGGCGCGCCCATCAACACTTTCATGTCCAGCGCCTGGCAGCCCTTCGCCGCTTCCAGGGTGGTGGGGAATTCGGCGATGCTCGACGATGGCGGCGCGATAACGGTCGCTGTACGCCAGGGAGTTGGCCTTTTGCAGCACGATGAACGCGTCCATGGTTTCGTCGTTCAGGTGGTACTTGCCCATGTAGTACTCACGGTACTTGGATTCGAGCACGAACTGGCGCTGGCCCGGCGAATGGTCCATCACCGAGACCAGTTGCACCAGCGGGTTTTCCACCAGGTCGCGGAACACGCTGAGGGTGTCCGGGTGGCACAGCTCGCAACGCAGGTGCAGGCGGTGCTCGGCACGGGTCAGGCCGGCGCCTTCCGCCTGGGCGATGGCATCGAGCATCGCCGGCAGTTTCTTCATGCGGTTGCCCTTGGGGTTCACGTCGCCGATGGATACCGCGTCAAACACCGTGGTGATGCCCGCTGCGATGATCTGCGCATCGTGGCTGAGCACGGCCGAGGTCGACGGCCAGTCCACGCCGGGGCGCGGAAATGGCTGCGGCCTTCGGCAAGGTCGACGATCTTGCCGTCGCGCAGCACCATCGAACCGAGGAACATGCGATCAGCCGTGACAATCTGGGCATTACTGAGGATCTGTTCAGCGGGCATGGGCGTATTCCTCTGCGGCAACGGGCGTGGGGGGCGCTGGGCTGCGCAGCAGCCCCAGTAAGGCCACCGTGTTCATTCAGGCAGAACGCGTCGCCAGGTTTTGGGGCTGCTGCGCAGCCCAGCGCGGGGCAAGCCCGCTCACCACAACAGCCCTGCTCACCACAACATAGGCATGAAAAAGGCGACCCGAAGGTCGCCTTTTGTCATTGTGCGTATTGCTTGCTCAGTCCCGGCGGCACGCCTTGCACGTCGGTCTCTTCCCACGGCCCGTTCGGGCTGATCGAGCGGCTCCAACCGTTGCTCCAGCGGTAATACGTGCGCTGGCGGTAGAAGGTGTCGGGCTGTTCGTCCAGCACATACACCTGCATCTTGCCGTCCCAGTGGCTCACGGCGCCCGGTGGTGGGGCGAAGGTCGGCGATTTGGTCGGCACGGGTTTCGGTGCTGGAGTCACCGGGCCCGAGGGCTTGGTGCTCGGCTGGGTCGACGGGCCTGACGGTGGGATGGTCGGGCCGGTGGGCGCGGGAGGTGGGCGGTGGACCGCACAAGCGCTCAGGCCGAGTACCAGGCTGAGCAAGGTGATGCGTGCAAATGCGGTCATAGGCGTTTCCTCGATTACTTGTCCGGACTGTCGATGGTCAACTGCTGCACGGCAGTGGTACTGCTGGCCAAGGGTTGGCTGCGGCCGATCCATTCGCCAGCGGTCGGAACACCGGCCCGGGATATGCGCGCAACCAGTTGGACTTCGGGGAAGTTCGACAGTTTCAACTGCGGCATCATCGCGTCGGCATCACCCAGTTCGACGGTGATCGGCAGTTCGCCAACCGTGACGCGCTTTGCCGCCAATGGCGCCGGTGGGCCGGAGACCGCGCGGGCGAAGATGAATACGCTGTCAGTGGGCAGGGCTTTGGCCTTCACGTCGGCGCTCAGATCCACCCGAACTTTCATCGCGGCTTTTTGAGGGGCGACGGTGCCGCCGTTTTCTTTCAGCTTCTCAGCTGCGCGATCAATGCCACCTTGCAGGGCTGCACGGGAATTGTCTTCCGGTGGCAGTTGCGCCAACAGCCGGTTCCAATAGTCGATCGCTTCCTGATAACGCTGGCCTTCAAACGCCGCGATACCGAGCAGACCAAGGCTGGTGACTTCCTTCGGATCCAGCTTCAACGCTTCATCGGTCAGCGCCTGAACCTTGGGCGACCACTGTTTATTGTCGGCAAAGTATTGCGCCTGGGCCCATTGGCCGAGCAACTCCGGCTGGCGCCCGGCAAGGGCCACGGTGCGTTCGAAGACCTTGGCCGCATCGGCGGAACGGTCCTGGGCCATGTAGGCGCGACCGAGGAAGTACAGGCCTTCCGCCGAGTCCGGCTGGGCGGCGGCGGCGCGTTCCAGGCGCTGGGTCATGTCTTCCATGGACACCGGCGGTTGGGAGAATTCACGGGTCAGTTCAACCTTGTCGCTGGCGCCGTAATGCAGGTACAGCGCAACGCCCAGGACAGGCACCAAAAACGCCGCCAAAAATGGCAATGGCTTGCCCAGGCGCGATTCGCGCGGTTTTTCCACGCCTTCGGTGTCGGCCAGCAATTCGCGGGCGGCTTCGGCGCGGCCCGTGTCGAGTTGAGCGGCGTTGAGCACGCCTTCGTCCTGCTGCACTTGCAACTCGGCCACACGTTCTTGGTAGAGCGCAACGTTCAGCGCGGTGCGATCCTCTTCACGCTGGGCACGACGGCCGCGCAGTACAGGGATCAGCAGGAAACTCAGGGCAATTAGAAGCAGCAAGCCGGCTGCGAGCCAGAAATCAATCATCAGTCTTGGTGTCCAGCAATTGGTCGAGGCGTTTACGCTCATCTAAGGACAGCGCGTCGGAACCGTCAGTCGGCGCGGCGCGACGGCGGCGCACGATCACCGCCATCACCACCACGCCCGCCAACAACAGCCCGGCAGGGCCGAACCAAAGCAGCGCGGTCTTGCCGGTGAGCGCCGGCTTGTAGCGCACGAAATCACCGTAGCGGTCGACCATGAAGTCGATGATCTGCTGGTTGTTCTTGCCCTCCCCCAGCATGCGGAAAATCTCTTTGCGCAGGTCGGCGGCGATGGGCGCGTTGGAGTCGGCGATGTCTTGGTTCTGGCACTTGGGGCAGCGCAGTTCCTTGGTCAATTCGCGAAAGCGCTCGCGGTCACCGTCCTTGGCGAATTCGTAGGTGTCGATGGCGGCGTGGGCGACGCCGGCCAACCCCAGCACCAGCACCGCAGCGGCTAACAGACGCTTCATGGCTTGGCCTCATCGACCAGCGCCTGGTACTTGGCAGCCAGTTGCTCGCGCCACACCACCTCGTCGATCACGCCGACGTACTTGTCGCGGATCACGCCTTTGGCATCGATGAAGAAGGTTTCCGGGGCGCCATAGACGCCGAGGTTCAGGCCGAGGTTGCCGTCTTCATCGCGGATATCCAGCTGGTACGGGTTGTGGAACTCGGCCAGCCACTTCAAGGCCGCCGCATTGTCGTCCTTGTAGTTGATGCCGTAGATCACTACGCCCTTCTCAGCGAGCTTATTCAGCACCGGGTGTTCGACGCGGCAGGAGATGCACCAAGTGCCCCACACGTTGACCAGTGCCGGTTTGCCCAGCAGGTCGGCCTGGGTCAGGGTTTTGTCGCCCTGCACGGTCGGCAGCGAAAACGCTGGGAACGGTTTGCCGATCATCGCCGAAGGCAGCTCGGCCGGGTCCAGGTACAGACCGCGGTAAAGGAACACGGCCACCAGCAGAAACATCGCCAGCGGCACTACCATTAACCAACGTTTCATACCGCCGCTCCTTGCAGGCCCAGCGCTTCACGCACCCGGCTCTTGACCTTGACCCGATAACGCCGGTCCAGCGCGGCCAGCAAACCACCGAAACCGGTGAGCAGGCCGCCGAACCAGATCCAACGCACGAATGGTTTGACGTGCACGCGCACGGCCCAGGCGCCGTCGCCCAAGGGTTCGCCCAACGCCACATACAGGTCGCGGGTGAAACCGGCGTCGATGCCGGCTTCGGTCATCATCGAACTCTGCACGGTGTACAGGCGTTTTTCCGGGTGCAGCACAGCGATTTCCTTGCCGTTACGCACTACACGAACGGTGCCTTTGTCCGACGTGAAATTCGGCCCTTCGAAGTGCTTGGCACCCTCGAAGATGAAGTGGTAACCGGCCAGGTCCATGGACTCACCGGGTGCCAGGCGCAGGTCGCGCTCGGCGCTGTTCTGGCTGGAGAGCACCACGCCCAGGGCGCACACGGCGATGCCGATATGGGCGATCTGCATGCCCCAATAGCTGCGGGTCAGGCTGGGCAGGCCTTTGATCAGGCCTTTGTGGCGGGTCTTGTCGAAGAGGTCGCGCACGCCAGCCAGCAATACCCAGGCGGCGAGCAGGAAGGTCGCGAGTACGGCCCAGTTGAAGTCGCCGTAGGCAATCCCGGCGATCACCGCCAAGGCCACGCTGCCGAGCAGTACCGGCATCAGCATGCCCGCCAGCCATTTCACCGGGGTGTCTTTCCAGCGCACCAGCACGCCGACGGCCATCACCACCATCAACAAGCCCATCAATGGAATGAACAACGCGTTGAAATACGGCGGGCCCACGGACAGCTTGGCGCCGCTCAGGGCATCCAGTACCAACGGGTACAGCGTACCGAGCAGGATCATCGACGCAGCCACTACCAGCACCAGGTTATTGCCCAACAACAGGGTTTCCCGCGACCACAGGTTGAAACCGACCTGGCTCTTGACCACTGGCGCGCGCAACGCAAACAACGTCAGAGAGCCACCGACCACGAACAGCAGGAAGATCAGGATGAACACGCCGCGCTCAGGGTCGGAGGCGAACGCATGCACGGAGGTCAGCACGCCCGAACGCACCAGGAAAGTGCCAAGCAGACTGAGGGAAAATGCCGCGATGGCCAGCAACACGGTCCAGCTTTTGAACACGCCGCGTTTTTCGGTGACGGCCAGCGAGTGAATCAGCGCCGTGCCCACCAGCCATGGCATAAAGGAGGCGTTTTCCACCGGGTCCCAGAACCACCAGCCGCCCCAGCCGAGTTCGTAATAAGCCCACCAGGAGCCAAGCGTGATACCAATCCCGAGGAACGCCCAGGCGACGATGGTCCACGGCCGCGACCAGCGCGCCCAGGCCGCATCGAGACGCCCGCCGAGCAGGGCGGCGATGGCGAAGGCGAAGGCCACCGAGAAGCCGACGTAACCCATGTAGAGCATCGGCGGGTGCACGATCAGGCCGATGTCTTGCAGCAGCGGGTTGAGGTCATGCCCGTCCGTAGGAATCTGCGGCAGGATGCGGCTGAACGGGTTGGACGTCATGATCAGGAACAGCAGGAAGCCGATGCTGATCATGCCCATCACCGCCAGCACCCGCGCCAGCATGACTTGCGGCAGTTGGCGCGAGAACACCGACACGGCAAAGGTCCAGCCGCCGAGAATCAGCGCCCACAGCAGCAGCGAACCTTCGTGGGCGCCCCACACGGCGCTGAACTTGTAGTACCAGGGCAAAGCGGTATTGGAGTTATTGGCGACGTAGGCGACGGAAAAGTCGTCGGTCATGAAGGCGTAGGTCAGGCAGCCAAAGGCGAACAGCAGGAACGCAAATTGGCCCCAGGCCGCCGGTTGCGCCAGGCTCATCCACAGGCGGTCGCCGCGCCAGGCGCCGAGCAACGGCACCACGGCCTGCACGACGGCAAAGCACAGGGCGAGGATCATCGCCAACTGGCCCAGCTCCGGAATAAACAGTGCGGACGTCATGGCTTAGCCCTCCTTGGCAGGCGTTGGCGCGGATTGGCCGCTGTCTTTCAGGGCCTTGGTGACTTCCGGCGGCATGTATTTCTCATCGTGCTTGGCCAGCACTTCATCGGCCACCACCACGCCGTCGGCGTTGAGCTTACCCAGGGCGACGATACCTTGGCCTTCGCGGAACAAGTCCGGGAGGATGCCGCGATAGGTGATGGTCACGGCTTTGTTGAAGTCGGTGACGACGAAGGTCACGTCGAGGGAATCACCGGAACGCTTCAGCGAGCCCTGCTCCACCATGCCGCCGGCGCGGATCCGCGTATCGACAGGGGCTTCGCCATTGGCGATCTGGGTCGGGGTGTAGAACAGGTTGATGTTCTGCTGCAGGGCACTCAAGGCCAGGGCCACGGCAATGCCGACGCCGGCCAGGATGGCAAGGATGATCAACAGACGCTTTCTACGCAGCGGATTCACTTATCGGTCTCCCGGCGCAGACGACGCGCCTCTTGTTGCAGGTAACGCTTGCGGGCCAGGATCGGCGCGGCGACGTTGAGGGCCAGCACCGCCAGGCAGATGCCATAGGCCGTCCAGACATACAGGCCGTGATGGCCCATGGCGAGAAACTCGCTGAAAGAAGCAAAACTCATGCGCGCGCTCCCAGGCTGTTTTGCACTTCGGCCTTGACCCAGCTGGCGCGGGCTTCACGCTTGAGCACTTCGAGGCGCATGCGCATCAGCAGCACGGCGCCGAAGAAGCAGTAGAACCCCAGCACCATCAATAGCAGCGGCGCCCACATCTCTACCGGCATCGCCGGTTTTTCGGTGAGGGTGAAGGTGGCGCCCTGGTGCAGGGTATTCCACCACTCCACCGAGTATTTGATGATCGGGATGTTGATCACCCCAACAATCGCCAGCACCGCACAAGCCTTGGCGGCGCTGTCACGATTGCTGATCGCGTTGCCCAGGGCAATCAGACCGAAGTACAGGAACAGCAGGATCAACATGGACGTTAGTCGCGCATCCCACACCCACCACGAGCCCCAGGTGGGCTTGCCCCAGATCGCACCGGTGACCAGCGCGACTGCGGTCATCCAGGCGCCGATGGGCGCGGCGCATTGCAGGGCCACGTCCGCGAGCTTCATCTTCCACACCAGGCCGACGATGCCGCACACCGCCAGCATCACGTAGCAGGACTGGGCCAGCATCGCGGCGGGAACGTGGATATAGATGATGCGAAAGCTGTTGCCTTGCTGGTAGTCCGGCGGCGCGAAGGCCAGGCCCCAGACCAGGCCGATGCCGATCAGCAACACGGCGGCGACGCTCAACCACGGCAGCAGCTTGCCGCTGATGCCATAGAACCATTTGGGCGAGCCGAGCTTGTGAAACCAGGTCCAGTTCATTGCTGTTTCCATCACGGTAGCTTTTCGTCGTTGCGAAAAGCTTAGGGTCTTTACTGGTTAAGACAACGCTTAACCAGACCTCATTATTCGCCGACGCTGATCTTCAGGCCGGCCGCTATAGCAAAGGGTGTCAGGGTTACCGCCAGGGCGGTCAGGCTACCAAGCCACAAGAGGTAACCGGTCGCCGGCATGCCCATGAGCGCGGCCTGCAAAGCACCGCTGCCCAGGATCAACACCGGGATATACAAAGGCAGAATCAACAGGGCAAGTAAAAGGCCACCCCGCTTCAAGCCCACGGTCAACGCTGCGCCCACCGCCCCCAACAGGCTGAGCACCGGCGTACCGAGCAACAAGGACAGGAGCAACACCGGCAGGCATTCGACGGGCAAGCCCAGCATCATCGCCAGCAGCGGCGAGAGCAAGACTAGCGCCAAGCCGGAAAAAGCCCAGTGTGCCAGTACCTTGGCCAGTACCAGAAGTGGCAGAGGGTGCGACGAAAGGACCCACTGTTCCAGGGAACCGTCTTCGAAATCACTGCGAAACAGCCCGTCCAGCGAGAGCAGGACCGATAAAAGTGCAGCCACCCACACCAGTCCTGGGGACAAGGTTTGCAACAGTTTAGTCTCGGGGCCGACCGCCAACGGGAACAGCGCGATGACAATCGCGAAGAACACCAGCGGGTTGGCCAGTTCAGCCGGGCGACGGCAGAGCAAGCGTGCTTCACGAGCGACTAACAGGGCGAATACACTCATGCCGACCACCGCCCCAGGTCAAGATCACGGTAGCCGGCGGGCATACGCGTCAACGTGTGGTGGGTCGTGAGAACGACCAGACCGCCCCGCTCGCAATGTTGGGCCAGGTGTTCTTCCAACTGAGCCACGCCTTGTTTGTCGAGGGCAGTGAACGGTTCGTCGAGAATCCACAGCGGCGGGCCCGGCAGATACAGACGCGCCAGGGCCACGCGGCGCTGCTGGCCGGCGGACAAGGTGTGGCAGGGAACGTCTTCAAAACCCTTGAGGCCGACAGCGGCCAGAGCCTGCCAAATGGCGTCGCGCGACGCGCGATGATGCAGGGCGCTGAGCCAACTGAGGTTTTCTTCGGCGGTGAGCACGTCCTTGATGCCGGCGGCGTGGCCGATCCAGATCAAGTTGCGCGCAAGTTCGGTACGTTGTTCGTGGAGGGGCTTGCCATTGAGCCGAACTTCGCCTGCCGTCGGCTGCATCAGCCCGGCCAACAGGCGCAGCAAACTGGTCTTGCCGCTGCCGTTGGGGCCGCTGACCTGCACCATGTCGCCGCCCGCCAGCCGCAGTTCGAGGTGCTCGAACAGCAGGCGCAGGTCGCGTTCACAGGAGAGCGCTACGGCTTCTAGAAGAGGGCTGGTCAAAAGATCGCGGGCCTTTACGGTTCAAGTCGGCGGTGCAGCGGCCGTTAAAGAGAAATGCACAATAACGGCTTTGGCGACCGATTTTAGAGAGCTGGATCAAATAGTTGTGAGGTTTTTACCGCTCTCTTTGCAGACGGGCGGCATTATACATGTGATGCCCTACTCTAAAGAGGGCAATTTCCCCAGAGACCATGCGCGCGATGACCGGTGAGATCAACCTTCCTACGCTTCCACCCGCCCCGGCAGCCGGGCCCGGCCTTGCGCCTGCGGCCGGCGAGTTGCTGAAACTGCTGGAGCCGCAGATCGGCCTGATCGACCCTGGGAAAACCGCGAACGCCGAAGTCATCGCCCTGAAACAAGGCGGTGAAGCCTTTCAGTTGCTGCTCAAGTTGACCCTTGAAGGCGGCCGTCAGACGCTGGTGCAGGCCAGCAGCCCACAGCCGCTGCCGTTGGGCAGCAATGTGGCGGTGAGCCAGACGCCCACCGGCAACCTGACCCTCAGCCTGCAACAGGCCTTGAGCGCCAATGTCGCCGCCCTCACCCGCATCGACACGAACCAGATGCCGGTGGGCTCGCTGCTTCAGGCTAAGGTGCTGACCACCCAGATGTTGCCCCAGGGCACGGCGCAACCGGCGATCTATCGCTCGCTGGTGACCGTGCTCAACAGCGCACTGACCGGCGCGACCCTGACCGTGGAAAGCCCGCAGCCGTTGCGCGTCGGCAGTCTGCTCAGTGCCGTGGTACAGAACGCGCAGACTTTAAGCTTTGTGCCGTTGAGCGGACTCAAGGATCAACTGGCAGTCACCCAACAACTGTCGACCCAGCAAAGTCGCCAGGGCTCGCTGGATGCCGTCTTCACTGCGCTGCAGAACCTGCCACGCGGCGACAGCACTTCCGCCGAGCTGCGCGGCGCCGCCGAGCGTTTACTCGCTGCCCTGCCCGACCTGGCGCAGGTCAGCAATCCCAAGGTACTGGCGCAAGTCATCCAGAACAGTGGTGCGTTTCTGGAAGCCAAGCTGCTCGCCGGGCAAAACCCGCAAATCCCACCGCTGGACATGAAAGGCGCCTTGCTACGCCTGGTCGCCGACTTGCTGCCGGCCCTGCCCGCCAGCACCAACATCAATGCCATCCTCGCCGCCAACACCCTGGCCCAAGTGCTGCCCAACTTCGTGCGCAGCCCTTTGAACACCCTCGGCCAGGTCAGCGCCCGACAGATACCCGCAGGCTTCCCGCTGCCCGAGCGGCTGATGGCGAAACTGGAAGGCGAAGGCGACCTGGAAAACCTGCTGCGCCTGGCCGCTGGTGCCATCTCGCGGTTGCAGAGCCATCAGCTGTCGAGCCTGGAACAGACCGGCACCACCGCCGATGGCCGCCTGCAAACCACCTGGCAGTTGGAGATCCCCATGCGCACGTTGCAAGACATCGTGCCGTTGCAGGTCAAGTTCCAGCGCGAAGAGCCGGCGCCGGACAAGGATCAGCCTGAGCGCAAAGAGAAAAAGGACGCCAAGCAGATGCTCTGGCGCGTCGAACTGGCTTTCGACATGGAGCCGCTGGGGCCGCTGCAGGTGCAGGCGCAATTAAGCCAGGGCAAACTGTCCAGCCAGCTATGGGCCTCGCGGCCGTTCACCGCCAGTTTGATCGAGAGTCACTTGGGCAGCTTGCGCGAGCGCCTGGTGACATCGGGCATCAATGTCGGCGACCTCGATTGCCACCTCGGCACCCCGCCGCGCGGGCCGAAGACCGGACTGGAGCAACGCTGGGTGGATGAAACCGCATGAAAAACGCCAACCCACCGCGCCAGGCGATTGCCCTCAAGTACGACGGCCAGCAGGCACCGACCCTGACCGCCAAGGGCGACGATGCCCTGGCCGAAGCCATCCTGAAGCTGGCGCGGGAAAATGAAGTCCCGATCTATGAAAACGCCGAGCTGGTGAAGCTGCTGGCGCGGATGGAGCTGGGCGACAGTATCCCGGAAGAGCTGTACCGCACGATTGCCGAGATCATTGCGTTTGCCTGGACGCTGAAGGGCAAGTTTCCGGTGGGGTATGACCCGGATGCCGCGCCGGTAGAGCGCGACGTGACCGAACGCGGGGATGACTACTGAATCAGCCCGGCACCACACCGGCCAACACGCGGGCCGCTACCGAGGTGGCAACCGGCTTGCGCTGAGCGTGCTGTTTCAACGCCTGCTCGAACGTCTGCCCCTCATACCGCCGCAATGCCGCACCAAACGCACTCGCCTGCGCAGGCGGAAGTGGCGCGGTGAAGGCCTCGATGAACGGCGCGTCAACCACGGTATTGCGAACACTCTCTACCTCTGCCTGTATGGAACGGCTATCGCGGGCAGTGACCTTATCGAATAGGGCTTGATCCTTGATCACAAAATCCTTGGCACCGGGTGCGCGTTGAGCAACAAGCACATTCCGCTGACCGTTCCAGGCCGACAGTGAATACTCCTTAAGCCTGTCCTGACTGTTCTTGACCGACTCGATACTCGGGCCACGATGCTCCAGACCCGCACTGAAAAACTGGCTCAGGACATTGAAGTCCATCACCGCCTCATCGGTGCCGCGCTTGAGAATCCGACAGCACAAGGTCGCGAGGTCCACCTGGATATCGTGGAAATGCAACTTGGGTTCCTGGCTCAAGCGTGCGATATCGGCGATTTTCTGGTCGAAATCGTTTGGCCACAGGTACAACGCATCCCGCGTCAGTGGCTGCCCCAGGCGCTTTTCCATGGGACTCATGAACTGCTGAACCAACGCCGCGCCCTGGTCATGCACCTGCAACATGCTCGTGCCGGGCATACGGTTTTGGATCATGTTCTTGACAATATCGGTGTTGAGCGCGAACTGGCCGGTGAGAAAGGTGGTTTTACCCGCTGATGGCGCACCCCGAACTATCGAGACATCCTGCGACAAGGCAGGTGCCGGATCTTGAAGAATGGACTGGAATTGCGTCAGGTATTTTTCTGCCACCTGTGCGGTCAGGTTCTTCAGGATGTTGGCATTGAGGCTGTCCACCTCGGGCAGCCAGACATTCTTCTTGCCCAGGGCCTGCGCCAGTGTCGGCAAGGTTTTGTCAGCCGCAGCCGGGTCGGCCCACCGCAGCCGTTCATTGTCCTGCAATCGTTGCAACTGCCTAGGATCACGCGTCAGCGCCTGCCAGGAGGTAATGCTCGGATCGGCGATCATGCAGGCAAGCCGCTCCCGATAAGTATTCTCGGAAAGCGGCGTGCCGATCAGTTGATTCAAAACCCCACGTGCAGTGCTTGAATTGATCGACGCTGCAGTGGGCAAGCCGGGTTCGGCGTGAGCGGGTGCCGCCACGCCAGGAACGGAAGTAGCAGGTTGGATAGTCATCGTCAGGCCTCCAGTGACCAAAACTCAGAAAATTAACCTGCCCGTTCTGGATGGCTCATAGGACTTATCTTGACTGTGCCCCCGCCACCGGTGAATTGTGTGTCAGCCAAATACCTCACTCAACGGAATGAAGTTGACCCGATCGCCGATAGCCAGCGTCGTGCCTTCCAACACCTCCACAAACCCTTCCGCCCACGCCGCACTGCGCAGCACACCGGAGCTCTGGTTGCGGTAGATGATCGCCTTGCCCTGTTCGATACGCCCACGCAGGTATTCGCGGCGGTTGCCGGGCTTGGGCCACTCGAACCCTACCGGCACGTCAAAGCGCAGCGGCTCGACGTCTTGCACACCTTGACGGCGCAGCAGATAAGGGCGTGCCAGCAGCGCGAACGTGACCAGCGTCGAGGCTGGGTTGCCGGGCAGGCCGATCACCGGCACGCCACGGAAGTGGCCAAAGGTCAGCGGCTTGCCGGGTTTGATCGCGAGTTTCCACAACGCCAGCTCACCCTCTTCACGCAGGGCGATCCCAAGGAAATCCGCCTCGCCCACCGACACACCGCCCGTGGACAGGATCAAGTCGACACGGCCCAAACCGCCCAGGCGCGCGCGGGTTTGCTCCAGGTCGTCAGGCAGGATGCCAGCGTCAATCACTTCGCACCCCATGCGCGTAAGCCATGAGCACAGCACGCGTCGGTTACTGTTGTAGATCTGCCCCGGCCCAAGCGGTAAGCCGGGTTCGATCAATTCATCGCCGGTCGACAACACCGCCACGCGCGGGCGGCGTATCACCGCCAGGCGATCATGGCCGAGGGACGCCGCCAGTCCCAGTTCAATCGGGCCCAGACGCGTGCCGGCCGACAATACCAACTCGCCTACGGTAGTTTCCTGGCCCTGGGGACGGATGTTCTGGTCGAGGTGCAGGGGCTCGGTGAAGCTCACGCGCTCATCGGCGTGGACCACGGCGTTCTCCTGCATTTCCACGCAGTCTGCCCCTTCCGGTACCGGGGCGCCGGTGAAGATGCGGGCGCAGGTGCCGGCGGCCAGGGGTTGTGGCGCCTGGCCTGCGAAAATGCGTTGGCTGACCACCAGCGGTTCGCCGGTCCAATCCGCCAGGCGCACGGCATAACCGTCCATGGCGCTGTTTGGCCACGGCGGCAGGTCGAGGGTTGAGATCAAGTCTTGCGCCAGTACACGGCCGTCGCACTCCGCCAGCAGCAGGGCGTCCTGCTCACGGATCGGCGCGGCTTCGGCCATGGCCAGCAGTTGGGCCAAAGCGTCCTCTACCGGCAGCAGCGCGCCAGTCTTGCCGGGCTTACCCACGGGATTCACAGGGTTCGGCCTGTTTCAGGTGCGGGACGAAGTTGCATGGGCGGTGACGGTTGTCCAGTTGCTCGGCGAGGATGCCGTCCCAGCCGGTACGCACCGCATTGGTAGAGCCCGGCAGGCAGCACACCAGGGTGCCATTGGCCAGACCGGCCAGGGCGCGGGACTGCACAGTGGACGTGCCGATGTCGGCCACGGAAATCTGGCGGAACAGTTCGCCAAAGCCGTCGACCTGCTTATCCAGCAGGCAGCTCACCGCCTCGGGGGTGCTGTCACGGCCGGTGAAGCCGGTGCCGCCGGTGATCAGCACGACTTGCACCACATCTTCGGCGATCCAGTGGGCGACCTGGGCGCGAATTTTGTAGAGGTCATCCTTGAGCAGCACGCGCTCGGCCAGGTTATGGCCGGCGGCTGTCAGTCGGTCAACGAAGACCTGGCCGGAGGTATCGGTTTCGAGGTTGCGGGTGTCGCTGACGGTCAATACCGCGATATTCAGGGGTACGAAGGGCGCATCTGCCTTGGCTTTCATGGCACGGTCCGGTTGTCGAAGGAACAGCCCGATGTTATATCACAGCCCCCCCCTTTTGCTGCCGCTGCGGAACTGCCATGCCTATCGATTCGTCCCCACTGCCCTGTTCGGTTTTGCTGCTGTCCGGTGGGCGCGGCCAGCGTATGGGCGGCCAGGACAAAGGCCTGCTGGAATGGCGCGGCCAGCCGTTGATTGCACATTTACAGGGCCTGGTGCGGCCGCTCACGGATGACCTGATCATCTCGTGCAACCGCAACCCGCAGCACTATGCCGTCTATGCCGACCAGTTGGTGAATGACGACAGCCCGGACTTTCCCGGCCCGCTCGCCGGCATCCGTGCGGGACTCGCCGCCGCACGTCATGCGCACCTGCTGATTTTGCCGTGCGATGTGCCGCATATCGACGCTGGGCTGATCCAGGCGCTGCGTGAGACCGCGCAACGCAACCCGCTGCTGCCGGTGATGGTGCGCCATGGGGCGTTCTGGGAACCGTTGATCTGCATCGTCCCCACCGGCCTGCGCGATGCGGTGGACAGGGCCTGGCACGCCGGCGAGCGCAGCCCGCGCAAGCTCTTGCTGCAACTCGGCGGCGTAGGCCTGGAGTGCCCGGCAGATGACCCGCGCCTGGCCAACCTTAATACGCCGGCGCTGTTACAGACGCCGTCGGGCGTGTCAGAATGAACCTCGCACAAGGAACTTTGTCGACGCCCCGCGCGTCACAAGGTCAGCAATTAAAAAGTATTCTCTCGGAGACAAACTCATGACTCAACGGACCATCGCCGCTCTCATGCTTGCACTGGGCCTCGCCACCCTCGCCGGTTGCGCTTCGCCAACAGTGATCACCCTGAATGACGGTCGCGAAATCCAGGCCGTCGACACCCCGAAATACAACGAAGATTCGGGTTTCTACGAATTCGAACAACTTGACGGCAAGCGCACCCGCATCAACAAAGATCAGGTTCGCACCGTTAAAGACCTGTAAATCTTAGCGTTTGCCAACAAGGCCCGCCTCGCGCGGGCCTTGTCGTTTCTGGCGGTTACCAGTCGAGGGTGATCTGGCTGCGGAAACTGCGTTCTTCGCCCGTGACCGGGTCGATGAACCGCACCCCCTGGGCGAGCAGTTTGAGGGGGTTGGCGTAGTCGTCTACCGCGTCCTTGATCACGTCGGGGTAGAACGGGTCGTTGCAAATACTCGCGCCGAGGGCACTCATGTGCACACGCAACTGGTGCTTCTTGCCGGTTACCGGGAACAGGCCGTAGCGCCACAGATCGCCGTTTTTCTCGCGCACCTCTACCGCCGTTTCGGTGTTGGCGGTGCCAGGCCCTTCCTGCATGCGAAAGAACGGCTCGCCATCGACCAGTCGGCTTTTATGCACCCTGGGAAAGGTCAGGTCAGGCAACGCTGGGGCGATGGCTTCGTAGAATTTATCGATCTGGCGCGTGGGAAACAGTTGCTGATACGCGGAACGACTGGCCGGATTGACAGAAAACAGTACCAGCCCCGCCGTGTGCCGGTCGATGCGGTGCAAGGGCACCAGTGAGGGATTATCCAGCCGACGAATCAGGCGGCGCAGCAGGGTTTGCTCGACGTACTCACCTGCCGGAGTCACCGGCAGGAAGTGTGGTTTATCAGCGACCACCAGATGCTCGTCGGCATACAGAATGGTTTCCTGCACCGGGATGACTGTCTCATTCGGCACTTCGCGGAAGTAATAAATGCACAGGCCTTCCTTGTAGCCCAGGTCCAACCTGATCGGGTTGCCGTTGATATCCAGCACCCGCCCCCGGGCGATGCGGTCCAGCCAGTGTTCGCGGCTGATCGCCGGGAAGTGCTCGCACAGACAATCCAGCACTGTCGCCCAAGGGCCGGGCGGCAGATACAGGGTGCTGGCTTGGTGCTGGGACGCGGAAAAACCGGAGGTGGACATGAAATGCTCAAAGCCTTTGACCTAACAGGCGGGCATTATCCCGCATTGCGCGGGATTGAGCCTAGGGCGGATCTCAGGCCTTGGCCAACTCTGCCCGCAGAATCTTCGAGGCACTGGCGGCCTCGGTGAATTCCTTGAGCCAACGCAACACGTCAACCGCTTCCCAGCGGCCCGGATCGTACAACGCGTACAACAAGCCCTGGTAACCCACCACATCCAACTGCTTGTGGTAACCGGCGCGCTGGAACAGCGCCTCGATCTCGGCAAAGCAGGTATTGAAATGCACTTTGTTAAACGGCGTCTTGCCTTCCGTGACCAAGCCATCGAGGCGCAGCTCGTTCACCGCGTCGCGCACGACGTTGGCGGACATGCGATTGACGCTGCTTTTCAGTTGTTCGACATTCACCACGGGCGTTCCCTCAATTCAATCGCTGTACAAACATACAGTAACTTAATATTTGGAAACCTGCCATCGCATAAACCTAACGAAGGAAGGCAACAACCTGTTGTGTGTCGAATGGCCAATCCAGTTCCGCCCCGGTGTCTATTCGGCGAAGTACCGGAATCCGCAGGCCGTAGGCTTCGGTCAGGTCCTCGGGATCGGTGATGTCCACCAATTCCACCAGCAACCCGTGTTCGACGAGTGGCATGATTTCGGCTTCGGCAAACTCACACAGGTGGCAACCCAGGGTGCCGAACAACTGGCATTCAGGAAGCATGACGAATGGACCTGATCAGAAAACAGGCACACATTCTAAGCCCGGTGACCGCCGAAGCCCACTCTATAAACCCTGACCCAGGTCACCATGGCCTATAACTGTTTCAGCGATTCTCGCGGCTTTTTGCCTGCCCCCCTGCAACGGAGATGCGTGTGTTTGCCAACCTGCTGATTATCCTGGCCTCATCCCTGGTGGTGATTGCGCTGTTTCGTCGCCTGCAATTGCCACCCGTGCTGGGCTACCTGTGCGTCGGCCTGGCCGTGGGGCCCACTGCATTGGATTGGGTGAATGACAGCGAAGAACTGCCCGACCTGGCCGAACTGGGCGTGGTGTTCCTGCTGTTTTCCCTGGGCCTGGAGTTTTCCCTGACCAAGATGCTTGCCTTGCGCCGTGTGGTGTTCGGCCTGGGCAGCTTGCAGGTGCTGGGCTGTGGCGTGCTGTTGGGACTTTTGTTGATGGTCCTGGGGGTGGCGCCGGGGATCGCCTTATTGCTGGGTGCAGGACTGGCACTGTCGTCCACAGCCATCGTCAGCAAGGAGCTGACCAGCCTCGGGGAAATCTTCAGTAGCCATGGCCAGAACGCGATTGGCGTGTTGCTGTTCCAGGATGTGGTGGCCGTATTGCTGCTGACCCTGGTGCCGGTGTTCGCTGGCACTGGCGAGCAAGCCTGGTATTGGGCGCTGCCCCTGACACTGGGCAAGACCGTGGTGCTGTTTGTCGGCCTGCTATTGGCCAGTCGCTGGTTGTTGCCGCGCCTGTTTCATGAAGTGGCCGCCTCCCATTCAGCGGAGCTGTTCGTGCTGCTGGCACTGGTGATTGTGTTGTTGACCGCCTGGCTCACTCACCTGCTAGGGCTCTCCCCGGCTCTGGGGGCTTTCCTGGCCGGCATGCTGCTGGGCGAAAGCCACTACCGCCACCAGATCGAGGCGGATATCCGGCCGTTTCGCGACATCCTGCTGGGGTTGTTTTTTGTCAGCATCGGCATGCTGATCGACCTGCAATTGTTTGTCAGCCATAGCCTGCTGATCCTCGGGCTGACGCTTACGCTGATGCTGGTCAAAGGTTGTGTGGTCGCCGTGCTGGTCAAGTTGCGCGGCAGCGACAGTGAAACCGCCTGGCGCAGCGGCCTGGCCCTGGCCCAGGGCGGTGAGTTCTGCTTTGCGTTGATGGCACAGATGCAGCAGAGCCGGTTGATACCTGACGAATTCAACGGCTTGCTGCTCGCGGCCACCTTTTGCTCGATGTTGCTCACACCGCTGCTGTTGCGCGCCGCACCCGGCATCGCCCTGCGCCTGCATCGCAAGCCCAACCAGCAGGTGCAGTTGGAAGAAATCACCGCGCTCAACGCAGAGTTGCGCGGGCACGCGGTGATTTGTGGCTATGGACGCGTCGGCCAATCCATCGGACGTTTTCTGCGCAAAGAGCAACAGGCGTTCATCGCGTTGGACGACGACCCGGAACGCGTGCAGGAAGCCGCCACCGAAGACAGCAGCGTGCATTACGGCGATTGTCGGCGTGGCGCATTGCTCAGCGCAGTAGGCCTGGAACGTGCGCGATTGGTGGTAATTGCGGTGGACAACACCGATGTTGCGCTGGTGGTGTTGAAGGAAGCGCGTCGGATCAACGCCGACGTGCCGATCCTGGTGCGCACCCGCGATGACAGCCAGTTAGCTGAACTGAAAGCCGCGGGCGCCAGTGAAGTAGTGCCCGAGTTGCTGGAGTCGAGCCTGATGCTCGCCTCTCACGCCCTGATCCTGCTGGGCCTGCCGGACCAACAGGTCCAGGCGCGGGTGGATGAAGTGCGGCAGAACCGCTATCGCCTGCTGCACGGTTTTTATCGGCAGGCAGACGAGCCGATCAATCCTGACTGACCGCGCCGATCTTGTGGATCGACAGGTCCGCGCCGTAATACTCCTCTTCCTGGCTCAAGCGCAGCCCGTATACACGCTTGATCACGCCATACACCACCAGGCCGCCGACCAGCGCCACCAGCACGCCAAGGGCCGTGCCGATCAACTGGCTGATCAGGCTCACGCCGCCCAGGCCACCCAGGGCGGTCTGGCCGAAAATACCGCAGGCAATGCCGCCCCACACGCCACACAAGCCGTGCAACGGCCACACACCGAGTACATCGTCGATCTTCCAGCGATCCTGGGCGGCGATGAAGAACCACACAAACAGGCCACCCGCGACGGCCCCGGTGACCAGCGCGCCTACCGGGTGCATCAGGTCGGAGCCGGCGCAAATCGCCACCAACCCGGCCAACGGGCCGTTGTGCAGGAAGCCTGGGTCGTTGCGGCCGATGATCAGGGCCGCAACCGTACCTCCGACCATGGCCATCAGCGAGTTGACGGCGACCAGGCCGCTGACGCCGTTCAACGTCTGCGCGCTCATCACGTTGAAGCCGAACCAGCCGACGATCAGGATCCACGACCCCAACGCCAGGAATGGAATGCTCGAAGGTGCAAACGCCACCAGGCGCCCTTCTCGATAACGCCCGTTGCGCGGCCCCAGCAGCAACACCGCCGCCAACGCCAGCCACCCCCCCATGGCGTGCACCACCACGGAACCCGCGAAATCATGGAAGCTGGCGCCAAAGGTCGCGAGCAACCAGGCCTGCAGACCGAAATTGCCGTTCCACACCATGCCTTCGAAAAACGGATAGATAAACGCCACGATCAACGCGGTCGCGCAGAGCTGTGGAGCAAACCTTGCACGCTCGGCAATGCCCCCGGAAATGATCGCCGGGATCGCCGCCGCAAAGGTCAGCAGGAAGAAAAACTTCACCAGGCCATAGCCGTGATCAGCGCTGATCTCCGCCGCCGGTTGCATGAAGCTCACGCCATAAGAGATCCAATAGCCTATAAAGAAATAGGCCAGGGTGGAGATGGCGAAGTCGCTGAGGATCTTCGACAAGGCGTTGACCTGGTTCTTCTGGCGCACCGTACCGACTTCGAGGAACGCGAAGCCGGCGTGCATGGCCAGGACCATGACCGCGCCGATCAGGATAAACAGGGTATTGGAACTATGGACGAGGGTGTCCACTGCACTTTGCACATTTTCCATGGAGATTGGCAGGCCTGCGATAAAGGCAAAAAGCACCAAAGCGGTTCAAGCCTCAATTGCGCGCACTAAATTGGCACCGTCGGTCCCACCCCTCTTTAGAGGGCGTGAACCGCTTTAGCGCAGCGATCAACACAACAGGCCGTTGCCGACAGGGTTTTTCCGCGAATTTCAGTTATTTAGGGTAAGGTTTTTCAAGGCTTCCTGCCTGACCGCCCAGATTCAGCGCGAGCCTTCGGGCCTGCGCACCAAGGCAAAGCAAAAGCTGTACCACACAATTGCACTGAACCTTCACCGAAGCCGGTGACTCGAAACCTACAGATCAGCCAATCACGGAGATAACCATGGCCAGAAGAACTGCAAAGACTGCTCAAGAAATACTGATGGCGGATTTTCAAACCCTGGTCAGCGACACCGAAAGGTTGCTGGATGACACCAAGGTGCTGGCGGGTGACCAGGCTGACGAGCTGCGCAGCAAGATCCACGAAAGCCTGCTCAAGGCTCGCGAAACCCTGCAACTGACCGAAGATTCCCTGCGCGAACGCGGTCAGGCGGCGGTCACTGCGACCGAAGATTATGTGCAGGCCAACCCTTGGCAGTCGGTGGGCATTGCTGCCGGCGTGGGCTTTCTGATCGGCCTGCTGGCCACAAGGCGCTAATCATGTCTATCGGCGAAACGGGCTCGTCCACGGGCACCACATCAAGACGTCTGGGCGCGGCCGTGCTGGGCTTGCTGCATAGCCACGTCGAATTGTTTGGCATTGAATTGCAGGAACAGAAAGCCCGCACCGTCAGCCTGTTGCTGTTTGCCGGCCTGGCGCTAGTGTTTGCGCTGTTGTTGCTGGTGGGGCTGTCGACCCTGGTGATGATCCTGGTGTGGGACACCGGCTACCGACTGACCGGGATCATCTGCCTCTGCGTGTTCTACAGCTTGGCCGCCGCGTTCTGCGGGGTGCGCTTGAAGGCGGCGGTGTTCGATGAATCCACGCCGTTCCACGCCACCCTCGAAGAGCTGGCCAATGACCGGGAGCGCCTGCTGCCATGAGCATCACTGAAATCCCGAAAACCACTTCCCGCCGGGAAATGCGCAAGGCGTTGATCCGCCTGCGCATGGAAATGCACCGTCAGGAGATCCGCCACGAGTCCCAGCAACTGATGCTGCCCCTGAACAAGGTGCGCAACCTGGGGAGCAACTGGCAGGACAGCCTGGGCATCAAGCACGCGCCGCTGTGGGGCGTGGCCGCGGTGACGCTGATGGGTTTCTTTACCGGCAAAGGCGCCAAGGGCGGCGGCATCAGCAGCCTGACGCGCCTGGTGCGCCTCGGCGCCGGCTTGATCCCACTGATCAAACTGGCCATGCAGGGCTCTTCGCGTAAAAGTTGAGCCTGGCTGGCTGCATTCTTGCTAACAGAATCGGCCCGGCCCTCGTTTTCGCGGGCCGGGCCTTTTTTCGCCACCGTTCTTAAGGAGGCCCCGTGATCGACGGGCAACCGCTCGCCTGCTTCCAGCCGTTTATCGACACCGCCACCGGCCGCATTGCCGGCGTCGAGGCCCTGGGCCGTCTGCGCCAGGCTGACGGCCGCCTGCAATCCGTGGGCCCGCTGTTCGCTGACCCGCGCACGCCGGGCGTAACCTTGCGCCGGCTCGACCGGCAGATTCGCGACAATGCGTTGAGCCGCTTGCACGAAGTGCCCGAAGACTGGTTCCTGAGCCTGAACATCTCGCCGCGTTGGATCAATCGGCTGCGTCCAGGTCAAGCCCTGCCAAGCCTGAAACAGATCCACCACCATGGCGTCGACCCGCAGCGCATCGTGTTCGAGATCACCGAACTGGGTGGCGACATCCGACGCCTGGCAGACGTGGTGGCGCGCTACCGCGAAGCCGGTGCGCGCATCGCCATCGACGACTTTGGCGCCGGCTATTCCCAGCTCGACCGGGTACTGGCGTTGCAGCCGGATATCCTCAAGCTGGACATGCGCCTGTTCCAGGACGCCGCCCGTGGTGGGCCGAGCAGTGAAGTGGTGCGAGCCTTGGCGCAGATGGCCGAGAAGACCGGCTGCTGGATCATTGCCGAAGGCGTGGAAACCGAGGCGCAGTTGAGCTTCGCCCTGGAGTGCGGCTCGCGCTATGTGCAGGGCTATCTGTTTGCCCAGGCGCAGTTGGACTGGTTCGCCGCCGAGGCCTTCGTGCCGCGTTTCGCCCAGTTGCGCACAACCTACGTCCAGCAGAAGCTGGCGGAACGCGGGCGCGTCATGCAACTGCGCCAACAATTGGCCGAACTGATGAAGATCCTGCAAACCTGGGCCCAGGGGCAATCGCCGCTGAACCAACTGCCGCAACTGCCGGCGTTTCCCTGGCTGCTGCGCTTCTATCAGTGCGACCGGCATGGCACCCAACTCACACCGAACTTCGAGTGGCGCCAGGACGCATGGCAATCCGACAGCCGCTACCTGGGTCACAACTGGTCGTGGCGCCCGTACTTCTATCATCTGCTGGCCGAGGGCTGGGAAGAGCGGCGCCTGACCCTGTCCTCGACCTACCGCGACGCCACCACCAACCAGTATTGCCTCACCGCCGGACAATTCTTCGATAACGGTCAGCGCTTACTGTTAATCGATATCGATGCGGCCGGGCTGTAGATTTTCGCTTGCCCAGGCTGCGCTGAACCGGGAAGCTGGGAGGGTCATTCACCGCACGGAGAGTACCCGCCTTGGATTGGCCCACCCTGTTGACTCGCGAACGTCTTGGCAAACCGCTGCACAGCCCGGAAGAACTGGGGCGTAGCCCGTTTCACAAAGACCATGACCGTATTATCTTCTCCGGCGCGTTTCGTCGCCTGGGCCGCAAGACCCAAGTGCACCCGGTCTCCAGCAACGACCATATTCACACGCGTCTGACCCATTCCCTGGAAGTGAGCTGCGTGGGTCGCTCCCTCGGTATGCGCGTCGGCGAAACCCTGCGCAGCGCCCTGCCCGACTGGTGCGACCCGAGCGACCTGGGCATGGTGGTGCAGTCGGCCTGCCTGGCCCATGACATCGGCAACCCACCATTCGGGCACTCCGGCGAAGACGCCATCCGCCACTGGTTCCAACAAGCAGCAGGACGTGGCTGGCTGGATGACATGAGCAGCGCCGAGCGCAATGACTTCCTGAACTTCGAAGGCAACGCCCAGGGCTTTCGGGTGCTGACCCAGCTTGAGTACCACCAGTTCGACGGCGGCACCCGGCTGACCTACGCCACCCTGGGCACCTACCTGAAATATCCCTGGACTGCCCGGCACGCCGACTCCCTGGGTTACAAGAAGCACAAGTTCGGCTGCTACCAGAGCGAACTGCCAATCCTCGAGCAGATCGCCCACAAGCTCGGCCTGCCGCAACTCGAAGAGCAACGCTGGGCCCGGCACCCGCTGGTGTATCTGATGGAGGCGGCAGATGACATCTGCTACGCCCTGATCGACCTGGAAGACGGCCTGGAAATGGAGTTGCTGGAGTACGCCGAAGTCGAGTCGCTGCTGCTCAACCTGGTGGGCGATGACCTACCCCAGACCTATCGTCAACTCGGCGCCCAGGACTCCCGCCGACGCAAGCTGGCGATCCTGCGTGGCAAGGCCATCGAACATTTGACCAATGCCGCAGCGAGCGCCTTCGTCGAGCAACAGGACGCCTTGCTCGCCGGAACACTGCCCGGCGACCTGGTTGAACACATGCATGGCCCAGCCAAGCGCTGTGTGCTGGATGCCAAAGACATGGCGCGCAAGAAGATCTTCCAGGACAAGCGCAAGACCTTGCATGAGATTGGCGCCTACACCACCCTGGAAATTCTCTTGAATGCGTTCTGCGGTGCGGCACTGGAGCAGCATGGCGGACGCACGCCGTCGTTCAAGAACCGACGTATTCTCGATCTGCTGGGCAACAACGCGCCGAACCCCGAATGGCCGTTGCACACTTCGTTCCTGCGCATGATCGACTTCATCGCTGGCATGACCGACAGCTATGCAACTGAAATGGCGCGGGAAATGACCGGGCGTTCCAGTCCTCAATAACGAACACGATCAAGCTGCCTGCCCCTTAATGGAGAATCGACCTACGACGGTAACAGAGCAGCCTGATCGAATTCGCACAACCACCCGATGAATAATCACGCACGCTCTGGGCGATCCGGGCCAACTGTTCCTACACGCCCTCCCTCGATGCTTGACTCACCGCGTGGCCCCAATGCCCAGTTACCCGCTCCGTATCCTGCTGGTGGAAGATCATCCGTTTCAACTCCTCGCCACCCAATGCCTGCTCAGAAGCTTCGGGTTCGCACTACTGACTCCGGCCGAAAGCGCCGAGCAGGCAATCTGCTTGATGTCGCAGGCCGAAGTGCCTTTCGACATTATCTTGTGTGACCAATGCCTACCCGACTTACCGGGGCTCGAACTGATTGAAATCGCCAGTCGCCGACGCCTTATCACGACCGCCATCCTGTTGAGTGGTTTACCGGTGATAGAACTTGCCAGCCTGATAACCCAAGCCATGGAACGTGGCCTGCCTCTACTCGGTTATTTATCAAAGCCGCTGAACAAGGAAGAGTTTGCGCACTTGCTCCGTCCACTCTTCAAATTAAAAATGTAGGAATTAAACATCATGTGCAGACGAAATATGACTGCAAAGAGCCAGTTAAATCCACAACGGCAGCCTCTAGCTTGTTCACGTCCAAAGCCGTGAGGTAGCGCTTCACTAAGCCTCGCAAACTGGTAGGCCGCTACCTTTTTTGATGTAGGACTTTTCCTGTTTTATATCTACTCAGCCCTTGACTCATGCTCCTCCCTCCTCTTCTGAGCTAATGTGCCCGCTTTATTTGCACTTGTACGGAATGTGATCATGAACTCAGTTTTTATTATCGATGACCACCCGGTTATACGGCTCGCCATTCGAATGTTATTGGAGCACGAAGGCTACAAAGTAGTGGGCGAAACAGATAACGGTTGCGACGCCATACAAATGGTCCGCGAATGCCTGCCTGACCTGATTATTCTGGATATCAGCATTCCCAAGCTGGATGGGCTCGAGGTGCTCTGCCGCTTCAATGCCATGAACACGCCGATGAAAACCCTGATCCTGACAGCCCAGTCACCTACCCTGTTCGCTACACGCTGCATGCGCTCCGGCGCGGACGGGTACGTGTGCAAGGAAGGCGACCTGAGTGAATTGCTGAGCGCCATTCGCGCGGTATTATCCGGCTACAACTATTTTCCCAGCCAGGCACTGAATACCAATGGTGCAGACGGCGTGGAATCCCAAGAACTTGAATTGTTCAAAACCGTCAATGACCGGGAACTCATGGTCTTGCAGCTTTTTGCACAAGGGCGAACCAACAAGGAAATTGCCAAAGGCATGTTTTTAAGTAACAAAACAGTAAGCACTTATAAAAAGAGGCTGATGCAGAAACTTCAAGCCAAATCCTTGGTAGAACTTATCGAGATGGCAAAACGAAACGCGCTAGTGTGAGAAAGCGGATGCCCAGGCGTATAAAGGACTATCTGATTACATTAAGTGCCGGCTTGTGCTTCAGTGCCGTCGTACTTGCGAACCAGCCGACGGGCTCGGAACATTTCTCCTTGTTGAGCCGTGCAGGCTCGGTTCAACTGGAAACCCACCTGAACAAGGCTCAACGCCAATGGCTGCAAAACAAGCGAGCGTTGGTGCTGGGCACTGCGGCGCCTGATTATCCCCCTTTCGACCTCACCTCCAGCGGTCGCGACTATGAGGGGCTCACCGCCGATTACGCCGGCCTGCTGGCCAAGGCGCTGGCCTTGCCGGTGAAAGTCTTGCGCTACCCCTCCCGAGAGGCCGCGATCCGCGCGCTTGAAGCGGGAGATATCGATTTGCTGGGATCTTCCAACGGTTTTGAGGCGGAAAACCCGAACCTCACGTTGTCCGAGCCCTACGCAGTGGACCAGCCGGTCCTGGTCACCCGCGAAGGTGAGACCCGCAGCCTGAACAATGGGTTGGCCGGGATGCGCCTGGCGCTGGTCTACCACTACCTGCCGCTGAGCGAGGTGGAAAAGCTGTACCCCGAGGCGATCGTCCGCATCTACCCTTCTTATCAAAATGCCTTGAATGCGGTGGCATTCGACCAGGCGGATGTGTTCCTGGGCGATACCATTTCCACCCATTACATGATCAACAAGGGCTACCTGAAGAACATCCGCATGGCCAATTTCGGCAAGCATGAGGCCTACGGATTCAGCTTTGCCATGCCCCAGCACCAGCAGACGCTGTTGAGTATTGTCGACGCCGTGCTGACGGCCGTGCCCACCAGCGAACGGGAAGCGATCGCCAAACGTTGGAGCGCCGGCAGCGATATCCTGCTGACTGACCAGAAGTTGCAATTGACCGCGCGTGAGGAGCGCTGGCTGAAGGACCACCCGGTGGTCAAGGTGACCGTGAACGAAACCTTCGCGCCACTGACGTTCTTCGATGCGGACGGCAACTTTCGCGGCATCACCGCTGACTTGCTGGAACTGGTTCGCCTGCGTACAGGGTTACGTTTCGAGATCCAGCGTGAGCGCGTCGTTCAGTCAATGATCGAACAGGTCGACGCCGGCAAGGCCGACATCATCGGCGCTATCATTCCCACCACCGAACGGGAGGCCCAGTTAAACTTCAGTCGCCCCTATCTGGAAAACTCCTACGTGATGTTGACACGCAAGGAAAACCAGGCCCCAACCAGTCTGGAGGGAATGGAAGGCAGACGTGTGGCCGTCACCCAAGGCAGCCCAATGGCAAGGTTCCTGCGCGAGAACTTACCCACGATTCAATTGGTGGAAACAGGCGACAATTTCAAGGCCGCCGAGTTGTTGGTGCAAGGGCAGGTCGACGGCGCGGTCAACAGCTTGGTGATCGCCAACTATTACCTCTCTTCCTCCATTTTTCAGGATAAGGTCCAGATCAGCTTCAGTATCGGCACGATGCCCGCTACCTATTCACTGGCTACCTCGCGCAACGCCACCGAACTCAGCTCAATTCTCGACAAGGCCATGCTGAGTATCGCTCCGGATGAATTGGGCATCATCAACAGTCGCTGGCGAGGTTATACCGCAGCCTCCGATAGCTACTGGCGCAACTATCACCAATTGATCGCCCGTATCATCATCGGCACCGGGCTTTTACTGTTGATATCCCTGAGCTGGAACGCCTACATGCGCCGCCAGATCAAGCACCGCAAGATGGCCGAGCGCGCCCTCAGTGACCAATTCGAGTTCATGCGTGCGCTGGTCAATGAAACCCCACACCCGATCTATGTACGGGACCGCAAAGGCCTGTTGCAGACCTGCAACGACAGCTACTTGCAGGTGTTCAACGTCAAGCGCGAAGACGTGATCGGCAAAAACGCCCTCCAGATGAGCACGGCCCTTGAAACCGACGCGACGCAGTACCATGCCGATTACCAGCGGGTGATGGCTGAGGGCAACCCGCTGATCCTGGACCGCACCCTACATATCCAGGGGAAGAAACTGACGATCTACCACTGGATCCTGCCCTACCGTGACTCTACCGGGGAAGTGCAAGGCATCATTGGCGGCTGGATCGACATCAGCGAACGACGCCAGTTGTTCGATGAAATCCGCGCCGCCAAAGAACGCGCCGATGAAGCCAATCGAGCCAAAAGCACGTTCCTCGCCACCATGAGTCATGAAATTCGCACGCCGATGAACGCAGTGATCGGCATGCTCGAACTGACGCTCAAGCGAGCCGATCAGGGCCATCTTGATCGCCCCGCTATCGAGGTGGCATACAACTCGGCCAAGGACCTGCTAGAGCTGATCGGCGATATCCTCGACATCGCACGCATCGAGTCAGGCCGCCTGAGCCTTGCGCCGGAGCGTGTCAATCTGCGAGAAGTGATCGAATCGGTGGTGCGTGTTTTCGATGGCCTGGCACGTCAGAAAACCCTCAGCCTGTCCCTTGAGTTCCTACCTGACCTGGATAACACCGAGGTCCTGATCGACCCGCTGCGCTTCAAGCAGGTACTGTCGAACCTGGTCAGCAACGCGATCAAGTTCACCGAGTGCGGCCAGGTGAAAATCAAGGTGCAGGTATTGCCCACCGATTTGGCGCAACAGGTCGAGATGAAACTGGTGGTCGAGGATACCGGGATAGGCATCAGCCGGGATGATCAGTTGCGCCTGTTCGAACCCTTTGCCCAAGCCGACAACTCCGGACAACTGGCCAGGAGTGGCGCAGGCCTGGGGCTAGTGATCTGCCGCAGTCTTTGCGCAATGATGGGTGGACAGTTAAGCCTGAGCAGCGTGCCCATGGTGGGCACACAGGCGCATGTCAGCCTGAAAATGACCCGCCTGCAGCCGGAACAGCCAGCGGCTGAGCAGAAACCCGAGGCGCCCGTAGTCGCGCCCGTACTCAACGTGCTGGTGGTGGACGACCACCCCGCAAACCGACTGCTGATGTGTCAGCAACTAGGCTACCTGGGACATCAGTTCACCGCCGCCCAGAATGGTGCCGCCGGGTTCCAGGCCTGGCGCCAGGAACACTTCGATTTGGTGATCGCCGACTGCAACATGCCCATCATGAATGGCTACGAGCTGAGTCGCACGATCCGCGAGTACGAACAACGCGAGCAACTGGCGTCCTGCGTGGTACTGGGCTTTACCGCCAATGCCCAACCTGAAGAGAAGCAACGCTGCGCCGAAGCAGGCATGAACGACTGCCTGTTCAAACCGATCAGCCTCACGGCACTGGAACGGCAACTGGCAAAGATCGCCCCGCAAGCCACTGACCTGCACCTGGACCTTGGCAACTTTGAGGCCCTGACCGGCGGCGACCCGCAGTTGAGCTGGCGTTTACTGCAAGAACTGTTGAGCAGCAGTCAGCACGATCGCCAAGAAATGACGGCGCTGATCAGCGCTCACGCCCCGCTTCAGGAGATCACCGAACAGGCTCACAAAATCAAGGGTGCTGCACGCATTGTCCAGGCAGGTCCCCTTGCCAGGCAGTGCGAAACCCTTGAACAGGCGTGTACCCGCGGCGATGACTGGGCGTTGATCGAAGCCGGGGCGAAATCCCTGGAAAAGCTCATGCTGGAATTGGAGAGGTTGCTGAAAATGCAACTTCACGGTCTGAAGGGTCAGTAGAGGGGCGGGAACCGCCCCTCCCATGATCAGCAGTCGGTCGAGCGAAGGAAAATCGCCGCCAGTTGTTCAATACCGGTCTGATCCTCGAGGGTAAAACGCGCCAGCGACGGGCTGTCGAGGTCAAGGACGCCAATCAGTTTGCCGTCCTTGACCAGGGGCACCACCAGCTCGCTGTTGGACGCGCTGTCACAGGCGATATGCCCTGGGAACTCATGCACATCCTCCACGCGCTGGGTCTGCCGCGAGGCGGCTGCGGCACCGCACACTCCACGGCCAAACGGAATGCGCACACAGGCGATCTGGCCCTGGAACGGGCCGAGCACCAGTTCTTCATTGCGATTGAGATAGAAGCCGGCCCAATTCAAGTCATCCAACTGGTTGAACAGGAACGCTGAGAACTGCGCGCTATTGGCGATGAAGTCCCGCTCATCGGCCAGCAGCGACTCCAACTGCGCGCAGAGCATGGCATAGCCATCCAGGCCCGTGCCGGCGCTTTGTAGGTCGATCATGATTGACGCTCCAGCAATTTGAGGCCCACCCAGTAACGGGCGAACTGATAAGCACAACGGCCGTTGCGGTTGCCGCGACCGGTGGCCCAGCGTACGGCCAGGATGTCGAGGGCTTCATCGCGCTGCCACTGCAAACCGGCCTTGTTCGCCAGCTCGCCGATCCAGTGCTCCACCACATCCAGGAAATGCTCTTGTGTGAAGGGGTAGAACGACAGCCACAAGCCAAAACGGTCGGATAGGGCAATCTTGTCCTCCACCGCTTCGCTTGGGTGCAACTCGCCATCCACGCGCTTCCAGTTATCGTTGTCACTCTGGTTTTCCGGCACAAGGTGGCGGCGGTTGGAGGTGGCATACAACAGCACGTTTTCCGGGGCTTGCTCCAGGGAGCCGTCGAGTACGCTTTTAAGCACGCGGTAATCACCTTCGCCGGCCTCGAACGACAGGTCGTCGCAGAACAGGATAAACCGCTGCGGCAGCTTGACCAGTTGCTCGACCACACGCGGCAGGTCGGCCAAATGGTCGCGCTCGATTTCGATCAGGCGCAAACCGGCCTTGGCGTGCTGGGCCAGCAAGGCGCGCACCATGGACGATTTACCGGTGCCCCGCGACCCCCACAGCAGTGCATGGTTGGCGGGCAGACCGTCGATGAATTGCTGGGTGTTGCGCGCCAGTGTTTCACGTTGTTTGTCCACGCCGATCAGGTCGGACAGGCGCATCTCCAGGCTCACGTCCAGCGGCAGCAGGAAACCACTGCGTCCTTCACGCTGCCAGCGGGCAGCCAGGCATTGGCGCCAATCGATGGTTTGGCGGGGCGCGGGCAACAGGGGTTCCAGGCGGGCGAGCACTGCATCGGCTCGCTCAAGAAAAGCACTCAATCGAGAATCCACAATTATTCCTCTGGCAAGTTCTTGCAAAAGATGGCGTATTGGCAACCCTGCGGCAGACCGCACGAGGCTGCGTAAAAAAACGATTCATGCCGGGTAAGCCAGAGCCTGTGGATGTTCAGCTATGCTTGCCGGGCGAAGGGAAACGTGAAGTGGTTCAACACTCAATGGATATCAAGTTCGCCCACCGCTTGTCTTATAAACAAGCCAGATTGACTGTGCTGGTCGGTTTCGTCTTGGGAACCTTGCTCAGCCTGATCCAAATCGGCATTGATTATGCCAGCGAAGACGCATCCATCAACCGTGAAATTCGCTCGCTGATCGAAATCAGCCACAACCCCGCCTCACGCATCGCCTATAACATCGACGCCGAACTGGCCCAGGAACTGACCTTGGGCCTGCTGCACTCCCCCGCCATCATTCATGCCCAGTTGATCGACAACAACGGCGTGGTGCTGGCCGATGTCGACCGCCCGCGTAAAGAAAGCACTTACCGCCCCGTCAGCGATTTCCTGTTCGGCGCCAACCGTCAGTTTGAAGACCGGTTGTTCCTCAGCCACATGCCCAACGAGTCCCTCGGTGTGCTGCGCCTGGACGTGGACACCTATGCTTTTGGCAGTCGCTTCCTGCGCCGTGCTGAGATCACCCTGCTCAACGGCTTCGTCCGCAGTCTGTTGCTGACCGGCATTCTGTTGGGCTTGTTCTACGTGATGCTGACCCAGCCGTTGGTGCGCATCATCCGCGAGCTGAGCAACCGCCGACAGGCACGCCTGGACTGCCCGCCCGGCCACGAGCACGATGAAATCGGCGTGTTGGTGAACGTTGCCAACCAGCAGTTCGAAAACATGGAAACGGAGATCCAGCAACGCCGCCACGCCGAAGATCGGCTGACCGAATACCTGGGGCAACTGGAAGACATCGTGTCCGCACGCACCCTGGAGCTCAAGGCCAGCAACCAGCGGCTGAGCCAGTCCAACGATGAATTGGAGGCGGCGAAGATCCACGCGCTTGGCATGGCCCAAGCACGGGCGGCCTTCCTGGCCAACATGAGCCACGAAATCCGCACACCGCTCAACGGCCTGCTGGGGATGATCGCGCTGTCACTCGACAGCCCACTCAACGCCGAGCAGCGTCAGCAACTGTCCATTGCCCATGACTCGGGCAAAGTGCTGGTGGAGTTGCTCAACGATATCCTCGACCTGTCCAAGTTCGACGCTGGCCAGTTAGAGTTGGAGCGCATCCCGTTCGACCTGGGTTCTCTGGTGGAAGACACCGCGAACCTGTTGTCGCAGAACGCCGCGCCGAGTGTCGAACTGACATGCCTGATCGACCCGCAGTTTCCCGCCCAGGTCCTGGGCGACCCGACCCGTGTACGACAGATCGTCAGCAACCTGCTGTCCAACGCCCTGAAATTCACGCGCTTCGGACGGGTAGATGTTCGCCTCAGCGCGCGGGAGGGCCAGGTACGCATCGAGGTCTGCGATACCGGCATCGGCATTGCGCAGGAAGCCCAGGTAAAGATCTTCCAGCCCTTCACCCAGGCCGGTGCCGGCATCACTCGCCAGTTCGGCGGCACGGGCCTGGGCCTGGCGCTGACGCACAACCTGTGTGAGGCCATGAAAGGCCGACTGAGCATCAGCTCGGAAGTGGGCTTCGGTAGCCAGTTCTGCGCCGACCTGCCGCTGCCAACCCATTTGCCCGCCGTCCAGCCACTGCCGCTCAAGGGTGAGGTCATCGCCATTACCCATGCCGGCAGCGGCCTCACCGAACTGCTTACCACCCTGCTGCCTCACTGGGGGCTGACACCCCGCTGCTACTCGCAAGACGATGACGTGAGCGGGCAAACCCCGGACCTGCTGATCACCGACTGCCCGGAATGCCTGTTTCGCCTGCGTCCCACCCTCAGCGCGCCAATCCTGCTGGTGACCGCCTATGGCAACTTCATGCCCAGCGAGGAAGTCACCGCACTCGCGCCGCTGCAACAACAGGCGCGACCGCTGAGCCGCAATGCGCTGTATCAGATCCTGCAACGTAACCTGCGCAGCGACACGCAACTGATCCTCGACCCGATCCAGATGGAAGCCGCACCCCTGGCACACAGGGCGCGCATCCTGCTGGTGGAGGACAATCCGGTCAACCAACTGGTGGCCAAGGGCATGCTCAGCAAACTGGGATGTGAGGTGATCGTCGCAGCCCATGGTGGCGAGGCGCTCAAACTCCTTGAGGAACAACGCTTCGACCTGGTGTTGATGGACTGCAATATGCCGGTGATGGACGGCTACGAGGCCAGTCGGCAGATCCGTCGCAGCGGGCGCTGGCCGGACCTGCCGATCGTTGCCTTGACCGCCAACGCGCTCTCCGAAGAGCGCGAGCGTTGCCGGGCCGCGGGCATGAATGACTACCTGGCCAAGCCGTTCCGTCGTGAGGAACTCAGTGGTTTGCTTGAGCTGTGGGTGCCGAAGACGACAACTCTCTGATCTGTCGAAGCAACTGGTCCAAGCCCTCGCGCAAGGCGTCAGCCTGGTTCAGGTCGATGCCGCTGTCGCACAGCAGCCGGGTCTTGAGGCCATGGGTCTGGTCACGCAGCCGCACACCGGTTTCGCTCAGGCTCAGGTGCACCTCCCGCTCATCCTTGGCGCTGCGCTGGCGCTTGACCAGACTGAGTTGCTCAAGGCGCTTGAGCAGCGGCGTCAACGTGCCCGAATCCAGCATCAAGCGCTCCCCCAACGCCTTGACCGTGGGCTGCGCCGGCGCTGTGGCGTGCCACTCCCACAACACCAGCATCACCAAGTATTGCGGGTAGGTCAGGCCCAACTGATCGAGCATCGGCTTGTACGCGCGGGTCACCGCCCTGGAGGCGGCGTAAAGCTTGAAACACAGTTGATTATCGAGCGCCAGGGAGACGGTCATTTGAGCAGGGCTTCGATCTCTTGGGTCAGGTCCTGCGGCTTGGTGGTCGGCGCAAAGCGCTTGACTACCTGGCCGTCGCGGCCGATGAGGAACTTGGTGAAGTTCCACTTGATGCCCTTGGAACCGAGCAAACCCGGCGCCTGTTGTTTCAGTTGCACGAACAACGGGTGGGCGTCGCTGCCATTCACGTCTATCTTCTTGAACAGCGGGAAGCTGACACCGAAGTTCAGCTCGCAAAACTCGGAAATCGCGCCTTCGTTACCGGGTTCCTGCTTGCCGAACTGGTTGCAGGGGAAGCCTAACACCACCAATCCCTGGTCCTTGTACTGCTGCCAGAGCTGTTCCAGGCCCTTGTACTGTGGGGTGAAGCCGCACTTGCTGGCGGTGTTGACTACCAGAATGGCCTTGCCGGCGAAATCGGCCAAGGTCTTTTGCTCACCTTTGATGGTGGTGCAAGGGATGCTCAGCAGGTTGTTGCTCATGGCAGTGTCTCGATAACGGAAAGAAAGGATAAACATAGTGATCAATTCAATTGCGTGCAATTTAATTGACCAGAATGATAGGCCGATATCAAACGATAACCGCTTCTGTGGCGAGGGAACTTGCTCCCTCGCCAAAGAAAAAATGTTTATCGCGGAACGAGGTCCAGGCACACCGAGTTGATGCAGTAACGCAGGCCGGTCGGCGGCGGACCATCCGGGAACACGTGCCCCAGGTGAGCATCGCATTTGGCGCAGGTCACTTCGGTGCGGATCATGCCGTGGCTGACGTCACGGATCTCGATCATCGCGCTGTCGGCGATCGGCGCGTAGAAGCTCGGCCAACCGCAGCCGGAGTCGAACTTGGTCGTGGAGTCGAACAGCGGCTCGTTGCAGCAAATGCAGCGGTACACGCCGTCCGTCTTGGTGCCGTTGTACTTGCCGCTGAAAGGTCGCTCGGTGCCCTTGAGGCGGCACACGTTGTATTGCTCCGGATCGAGCATCGCCTTCCATTCTTCAACGGTTTTCTGCAACTTTTCCATCGGTACACCTCGGCAACTGAAAAAGCCTGATCTGTGTCTTTTCCATGGATCAGGCGGCACGTATGATTGCGCCTCTTCAAAACGCCAGTCTGGCACCCGCGCTACCGGCATTCAAACGTATTTATGGGTGCGGGCCCCGCAGGATTCGCAGTACGGTAGTGTCCCCACCGTCTGGATCGTTCATTTTCAGGATCACATCGCCATGCAGGTCAGCAAATCGAACAAGCTCGCCAACGTCTGCTACGACATTCGCGGCCCAGTGCTCAAGCACGCCAAACGCCTGGAAGAGGAAGGCCATCGCATCCTCAAGCTGAACATCGGCAACCCGGCGCCCTTTGGTTTCGAAGCGCCGGACGAAATCCTCCAGGACGTGATCCGCAACCTGCCCACCGCCCAGGGCTACAGCGACTCCAAAGGCCTGTTCAGCGCGCGCAAGGCGGTGATGCAGTACTACCAGCAAAAGCAGGTCGAAGGTGTCGGCATCGAAGACATCTACCTGGGCAATGGCGTGTCCGAGCTGATCGTGATGTCCATGCAGGCCCTGCTCAACAACGGCGACGAAGTGCTGGTGCCGGCGCCGGATTACCCGTTGTGGACCGCCGCCGTGACCCTTGCCGGCGGCCACCCGGTGCACTACCTGTGTGACGAAGGCGCGGACTGGTTCCCGGACCTGGCCGACATCAAGGCCAAGATCACACCGAACACCAAGGCCCTGGTGATCATCAACCCGAACAACCCGACCGGCGCGGTGTATTCCAAGGAAGTCCTGCTGGGCATGCTGGAACTGGCGCGCCAGCACAACCTGGTGGTGTTCTCCGACGAGATCTACGACAAGATCCTCTACGACGACGCCGTGCACGTGTGCACCGCCTCCCTGGCGCCGGACCTGCTGTGCCTGACCTTCAACGGCCTGTCCAAGTCCTACCGCGTGGCGGGTTTCCGTTCGGGCTGGATCGCCATCTCTGGTCCCAAACACAACGCCCAGAGCTACATCGAAGGCATCGACATGCTGGCCAACATGCGCCTGTGTGCCAACGTTCCTAGCCAGCACGCGATCCAGACCGCCCTGGGCGGCTACCAGAGCATCAATGACCTGGTCCTGCCTCAAGGCCGCTTGCTGGAACAGCGCAATCGCACCTGGGAACTGCTCAACGCCATTCCCGGTGTGAGCTGCGTGAAACCCATGGGTGCGTTGTACGCCTTTCCGCGGATCGACCCAAAAGTGTGTCCGATCCTCAACGATGAGAAATTCGTGCTCGACCTGCTGCTGTCGGAAAAGCTGCTGGTGGTGCAAGGCACGGCGTTCAACTGGCCGTGGCCAGATCACTTCCGTGTAGTGACATTGCCACGCGTGGATGACTTGGACATGGCCATTGGTCGCATCGGCAACTTCCTCAAGTCCTATCGCCAGTAATGCGAACGACGCTGTACGGCCGACAATCGGTCGTACAGCGAGTATCTAGCAACACTTCTATGGCTTTCCCCCGTACAAGCACTTCGCCGTCACTGAAAAAGCCAGCGACCCCCTGTATTCACGGGACAGCGAGGCACCGGCGAACCGATTCAGCCCTGTTTTCCCTATCGGAAATGCCCTTCAAGACTCTACATTCAGGCTGTAGGACACAGTTTGAAATAGTCGCTCGGTTGAATCACCCCATGCCGCACCTTATATACCCCGCAGTACGCGACATATTAAGCATGAGGAGAATTCTACAACCATGATGCGCATCCTGCTGTTCTTGGCCACTAACCTTGCGGTCGTGCTGATTGCCAGCATCACCTTGAGCCTTTTCGGCTTCAATGGGTTCATGGCGGCCAACGGGGTTGACCTGAACCTCAATCAGCTGCTGGTTTTCTGTGCGGTCTTTGGTTTTGCCGGCTCGCTGTTCTCGCTGTTCATCTCCAAGTGGATGGCGAAGATGAGCACCAGCACCCAGGTGATCACCCAACCCCGTACCCGGCATGAACAATGGTTGCTGCAGACCGTCGAGGAGCTATCCCGCCAAGCCGGCATTAAAATGCCTGAAGTCGGGATCTTCCCGGCTTATGAAGCCAACGCCTTTGCCACCGGCTGGAACAAGAACGACGCGCTCGTTGCGGTGAGCCAGGGCATGCTGGAACGCTTCTCGTACGATGAAGTGAAGGCCGTGCTGGCCCACGAGATCGGCCACGTGGCCAACGGTGACATGGTCACCCTGGCCTTGGTACAAGGCGTGGTGAACACCTTCGTGATGTTCTTTGCGCGGATCATCGGCAACTTTGTCGATAAAGTGATCTTCAAGAACGAAGGTGGACGCGGTATCGCCTACTTCGTGGCGACCATCTTCGCCGAGTTGGTGCTGGGCTTCCTGGCCAGTGCAATCACTATGTGGTTCTCTCGCAAGAGAGAGTTCCGTGCAGATGAAGCCGGTGCCCGCCTGGCCGGTACCGGGGCGATGATCGCGGCGCTGCAACACCTGCGCTCCGAGCAAGGCCTGCCGGTGCACATGCCGGACAGCCTGACCGCCTTCGGCATCAACGGCGGCATCAAGCAGGGCATGGCTCGCCTGTTCATGAGCCACCCGCCGCTGGAAGAGCGTATCGACGCACTGCGTCGCATGGGCTGATAACCCGCAAGGCAAAAAAAGGGGCGATTGGATCGCCCCTTTTTTGTGGACAAAATTTAGGCCTTGGTCAGCCGATAAACCCGCTCATCAAGCCGCGTGACACCCTCCTGCACAAACTTCCAGCTCTCCTCCAAGACGTCTTGCTCTTGCAGCGCCCGCAAGGTCCAGTCCGAACCGAACAACACCTTCACCTCATCATCCGTCACTGCAAACGGTGGCCCGGCCTTTTGCGTCTGGTCGTAATCAAGGGTGATCAGCAGCCCCTGGCAACCCGACGCCAGCAGGCGGCTCAAATGCTCGGCGTACTGCGCCCGCATCAGCGGTGGCAAGGCGATCAGGGCGGCGCGGTCATACAACGCGGCGCAACCCACCAAAGCTTCGGCATCCAGGGCGAAGAAGTCGCCGCACCACACTTCGATCAAATCAGCCTGGTACACCGTAAAGGCACTTCGCCGAGTGATACGTGGCACAAGGTTCTGCTCGCTGAAAAACGCCTCGACGGCCTGCTCTGACAGCTCCACGCCCATAACCCGCAGCCCATGACTGGCCAGCCACACCAGGTCCAGGCTCTTGCCACACAAGGGCACCAGCACCTTGGAGCCCTCAGCAACCGCCAGTTGCGGCCAATGTCGTTGCAGGTAAGGGTTGACCTCGGACAAATGAAAGCCGATCTGATTGCGTGCCCAGCGTTCCTGCCAAAACTTAGGCTCCATAGATCCTCCATAAAATTCGATCAAATGGTACTAAAACTTATATTAGATTTAGATCAATGATCTGACTGAAGATGGGCCCATGTTAACGCTCAGGACCCCCCTTATGCTCCCCAGCCTGTTTATCTCCCACGGCTCGCCCATGCTTGCCCTGCAACCCGGCGCCAGCGGCCCGGCCCTCCAGCGACTCGCTGCCGAGATGCCACGCCCGAAGGCAATCGTGGTGGTGTCGGCACACTGGGAAAGTCACGAACTCCTGGTCAGCGGCAGCGCCGCGCCTGAAACCTGGCACGACTTCGGCGGCTTCCCCCGCGAGTTGTTTGCCGTGCAGTACCCGGCACCGGGTGACCCGCAACTGGCAGCTGAGATTGTCGAGTTGTTGAAGGCCGACGGCTTGAATGCACGCACCGATGACCGTCGCCCCTTCGACCATGGCACCTGGGTGCCGCTGTCGCTGATGTACCCGGCGGCGGATATCCCGGTGGTGCAGGTGTCGTTGCCCAGTAGCATGGGCCCTGCCCTGCAGACCCGCGTCGGGCATGCCCTTGCCAGCCTGCGCGAGCATGACGTGCTTCTGATCGGCTCAGGCAGCATCACCCACAACCTGGGCGAGCTGGACTGGCGTGCGGGGCCTGAGAGCATCGAGCCTTGGGCGCGAGACTTTCGGGACTGGGTGGTCGATAAGCTAGCCGCCGACGATGAAAAGGCGCTGCACGACTACCGCCGCCAGGCGCCGAATGCCGTGCGCAACCATCCCAGTGATGAGCACCTGTTGCCGTTGTACTTTGCACGTGGCGCCGGTGGTGATTTCAGCATCGCGCACCAAGGTTTCACCCTAGGCGCGCTAGGCATGGATATCTACCGCTTCGGCTAACAGCGCCCATCGCAGGAATGGGACAGTCCGCAGGTGATAGGCACTAATGCGCTAGCCCGGCAACTACCCAGTCCGCGGCCTAGGCCTTCTTCTCATAACCCACTCCTTTAAAGGAGAAGTGGATTTCCTTTCCTACACCCGAGTCTTTGGTAATCTGCTGGGTACCTACCATCGAGTTTTTATACCTACCGTATAAACCGGTACTTTTGATTTCGCCCACTTTAACAACGCCCTTATCGTCTGTAGTAAAGGGCGCTGAAAAACTGCCGGTCGTTGCAGCAATCTGTGAACTTTTGTTTATCTTTGCGCCATAGTGTTCGACAAACCCAGTGTCTCTACCGGCCAGCGCAACCTTTCTGTCGACATAAAGGTCTTTGACGTGCTGTTTGGGACCCGAATTATTCGGATCCGTGACATCCTGAATATAAGCGCTCAACTTCTGGGGATCTTCAGGGTCTCGCACTATCGTCAGATTATACTTATGCCCAAACTTGAAATCGACCAATGTGCTATTGCTGGCACCCTTTTCCCCATCAAACTCAGCGCGACCCTGTGGCGCTTTGAAATGCGGACCGTGTCCAGAAAACACAACCAGCGCTTTGCCATCCCCACGTGGCTGCAGCCCTATATAGCCACGGCCTAGAGGCTTACTACTGTCGTCATTGAGTCCAAACATCATCGCGTAATAAATACCCGCATCCTTGCCTGTTTTTCTTTGAAGGCCTTCATCAATACTCATTGGAAACGTAATGTTGTTTAACCCAGGGGATGGTGCGGGAAGTGAGTAACTCACACCATACAGCCCATTCGGTGCTGTGGCTTCTTTCTTGATTTCGAGTTTTGGATCGCTCACCTTATCAAGCGCTGAGTTATGGCTTGTGATCGTTGATGGTACAGCGCCTGGGGTGGTTTCTTTTTTCAGGCGCACTAGTGCATCACTCAATAGGCTAGACCTCCCTGACGACGGAAGACTATTTTCATCTTCTTGGAAGTGATCAACACGCGGCTCGTCCTTCCTATTAACGGACGGTTGCACGGGAGGATGAATATCAGGCTCAGGCATTCTTGATGGGGGACGGAGTGTATTATCAATGCGCATAACAGCTGCAGCCTCTTTCCAGTGAGTTCAATCATCACTCAACAGTAGTGACTCACTTACAAGCAGACTGTCAGACAGGTCACTCATGCGCTCGGAATTTACTTAAACCTGATTTGATCATTGCCTGACAACGAAAACCGACCTTTCTGAACCGCGTCACCAGGGTACGCCTCATATGAAGCGCTACCCCACCACGTGAGCAGCCCTTGCGCGCCTACCGAACGCCAGCCAAAAAAAATCCCCGAACCAGCCGGGGATTTTTTACTTGCGATCAATCAGCCCAAGGGCAGATCAATCTTCGCGGTAGCGACGCAGCTTCAACTGCTTACCGGCAACGCGAGTGTCTTTCAGCTTGGCCAGCAGTTTTTCCAGACCGTCTTCCGGCAGCTCCACCAGGGAGAAGCTGTCACGAACCTGGATACGACCAATGGCCTCACGTGCCAGGCCACCCTCATTGAGGATAGCGCCCAGCAGGTTCTTGGCAGCGATACCATCACGCGCGCCCAGCGCGGTGCGGCAACGAGCACGGCCTTCAGCCAATGGCACCGGAGCGCGACGCTCACGATCACCACGGTCTGGACGGTCGCCAGTACGCTCTGGACGATCACCGCGTGGCGCGCTGTTCGGAACCAGTGGACGTTCTTTCTCGATGGCTGCCAGCGTCAATGCTTGACCGTTGGTGGCTTTACGCAGCAGGGCTGCAGCCAGGGCACGCGGGGTGCAACCGATATCGGCGGTCAGGCGGTCCAACAGGTCGCCGTGGGTCGATTCAGCGTCAGCCACCAGCGGCGACAGGCTGTTGGTCAGTTTCTTGATGCGCGCATCGAGAACGGCCTGGGCATCCGGCAGGCGGACTTCGGCAACTTTCTGACCGGTCACACGCTCGATCACTTGCAGCATGCGGCGCTCACGTGGAGTCACCAGCAGCAGTGCACGACCTTCGCGACCCGCACGGCCGGTACGGCCGATACGGTGAACGTAGGACTCTGGATCGTAAGGCATGTCAACGTTGAACACGTGGGTGATACGTGGAACGTCAAGGCCACGGGCAGCAACGTCGGTCGCCACAACGATGTCCAGACGGCCATCCTTGAGGGAGTCGATCACGCGCTCACGTTGGTTCTGGGCAATGTCACCGTTCAGCGCAGCGGCTTTGTAGCCTTTGGCTTCCAGGGCGCTGGCCAGGTCCAGGGTCGCTTGCTTGGTGCGCACGAACATGATCAGGGCGTCGAAGTCTTCGACTTCCAGCAGGCTCAATACAGCCGAGGTCTTCTGGTCAGCGTGAACCAACAGGTGAGCCTGTTCGATCGCGGTAACGGTCTGAGTCTTGGTCTGGATCTTCACGTGCTCAGGATCGCGCAGGTGACGCTCGGCGATGGCACGGATCGACTGTGGCAGGGTGGCCGAGAACAGTACGGTTTGACGGGTTGGTGGCAGTGCCTTGAAGATGACCTCCAGGTCATCCATGAAGCCCAGCTTCAGCATTTCGTCAGCTTCGTCCAGAACCAGGTGGTTCACGGTCGACAGGACTTTCTCGTCACGACGCAGGTGGTCGCACAGACGGCCCGGGGTGGCAACAACGATCTGTGCACCATTACGGATTGCTTTGAGTTGTGGGCCCATAGGCGCGCCGCCGTAAACGGCCACAACGGTTACGCCTGGCATTTGCTTGGCGTAGGTTTCAAAAGCGGTTGCTACTTGCAGCGCCAACTCACGGGTTGGCGCCAGGATCAGGGCTTGCGGTTCGCGCTTGGCAGGATCGATGCAGTGCAGGATTGGCAAAGCGAACGCGGCAGTTTTGCCGGTACCGGTTTGCGCCTGGCCAATCATGTCCTTACCGGCCATGATGATCGGGATCGATTGCTGCTGAATCGCCGAAGGCTCTTCGTAGCCAGTCGCTGCGACGGCTGCAAGAATATTCGGGTTCAGATTAAAAGCGGCGAAGCCGCCGGTTTCCTGGGTCATGGGTCTGCCTCTAAGTGCATCCGCAAAGACCCATGCTCCAAAGCTGCGCATGCCGTGTTGAGACTCAAGAGTCGCCCTGGCTGCTTTGTCGGCGGGGATTTGCGAAAACGAATGAATGAAAAAGATTCGTCAAGGGAGAGTCCGCTGTGCGGACGTGCAGCCGAAGCTGACTTCGGGGAATTGCGCTACCTAAACGCGGCCCGGTTAAAGGCCGGCGCGCACTATACCGGAAATAGCTGAAAAAGGGAGCTTTTTTTATCGGAAAGTACCGATAAACCGCGCTGTGTCACAGTCTTTGCAGATAACACCGGCAAGGTCTATTTTTTAAAGGCCCGGCCCTGCTGGTCTTAACGCTTAAACGGTTCACCTGACCTCTCAGACCTTTGGTCCGAAACCTTTTCCCGCGCCCGAGGGCACACCCGATGAATCAAGCCAGTAGCAGCCGCGTCAGCCGTGAACTCCAGGGTCATGTCTTGCTTTTGGGTCTGGACCGGGTCGCCAAACGCAACGCGTTCGACCTGGACCTGCTCAATGAGCTGAGCCTGGCGTATGGCGAATTTGATCGAAATACCGACGCGCGGGTCGCGGTGGTGTTTGCCCATGGCGATCACTTCACCGCCGGGCTCGACCTGGCCAATGTCAGCGGTGTGATGGCCGGTGGCTGGCAGCCGCCGTTGGGAGGTTGCGATCCCTGGGGCGTATTTGCCGGCCCACGCGTGAGCAAACCGGTGATCGTCGCGGCCCAGGGTTACTGCCTGACCATCGGGATAGAGCTGATGCTGGCCGCGGACATCAACCTCTGCGCCAGCAACACGCGTTTTGCGCAGATGGAAGTACAGCGTGGGATCTTTCCATTTGGCGGCGCGACGCTGCGCTTTCATCAGATTGCCGGCTGGGGCAACGCGATGCGCTGGCTGCTGACCGGCGATGAATTCGACGCCCATGACGCACTGCGCCTGGGCCTGGTGCAGGAAGTAATGGCCAGCGAAGACCTGCTGCCCCGTGCCGTCGAACTGGCCAACCGCATCGCCCGCCAGGCGCCGCTGGGCGTTCAAGCCACGTTGATGTCGGCGCGGTTGGCACGGATGGAAGGCGAAACCGTGGCGGCAGCGGCGTTGCCGCCGATGGTGGATAAACTGCTCAACAGCGAAGATGCCAAGGAAGGCGTGCGGGCGATGATCGAGAAGCGGCCCGGCGTATTCAAAGGTATTTGAGTTGGCAGTACCAACGCTATCGGGGGCAAGTCGTGACAGGCGACTAAGTCGCCGGCCGAATCGCCTTGATCAGTGGTTGCAACGAATACCCAAGGCGCGGTGCCAAGGCTTCAGCGCGAGCGGAGAGCGACTCCAGGTCCAGCGCCTGATCCAGCTCCGACGGCACCAGCAAAATCACATTGCCCTCCTTCACCGGCAGTTCCCAGTAATGCCGGTGATACAAGCCACGTAACAACGCGGCGCCCAGAGGTTTGCCATCATCGGTGGCCCACTGGTTGATCACCAGCCAGCCACCGGGGTTGAGTTTTTTCTGGCAGCTTTCCAGGAAGGTCCAGGCCAGGTGCCCGACGCCGGGACCGACGTCGGTGTAGAGGTCAACGAAGATCAGGTCGGCCGATTCGGCACTGTCGAGCAATTGCAGGGCATCGCCAATGCGGATGTACAAACGCGGGTCGTCGTCCAGCCCCAGGTACTCGATGGCCAGGCGCGGTACGTCGGGGCGCAACTCGATGGCTTCCACGTCTTCCAACGGCAGGAACTTCAGGCACGCCTGGGTCAACGTGCCCGCCCCCAAGCCGAGGAACAGCGCGCTTTCCGGCTGTTCATGGCACAACGCGCCGATCAGCATGGCACGGGTGTAGTCGTACTCCAGCCAGCTCGGATCAGCGGTGAACACACAGCTTTGCTCGATGGCATCGCCGAACTCGAGAAAACGGTAATCGGCCACTTCGAGCACACGGATCATGCCGAAGTCATCATGGACTTCAGCCAACAGGCGCTCGACACGCTCCTCGGTCATCACTACTCCTAAAGGGTTTACCGCACGGCAAAAGCGCGATTGTCGGCCAACCGGCGGCAACAGGTCACGCACTAATTGCTGATAACATTGGCGCCCCACCGTCAATCAGCCAATCGAGTTCATGATGAGCCAACCCTGGAGCCCCGACAGCTGGCGCGCCCTGCCGATCCAGCAACAACCCCAGTACCCGGACGCTGCGCACTTGTTGCAAGTGGAGCAGAACCTGGCCAGCTACCCGCCACTGGTGTTTGCCGGGGAAGCCCGCGAGTTGCGTCGTCAGTTTGCCGAAGTGACCCAGGGCCGTGCGTTCCTGCTGCAAGGCGGCGATTGCGCCGAGAGCTTTGCCGAGTTCTCTGCAGCGAAGATCCGCGACACCTTCAAGGTGCTCCTGCAGATGGCGATCGTGATGACCTTTGCCGCCGGCTGCCCGGTGGTGAAAGTCGGGCGCATGGCGGGCCAGTTCGCCAAGCCGCGCTCGGCCAACGATGAAACCATCGACGGCATCACCCTGCCCGCCTACCGTGGCGACATCGTCAACGGCATTGGTTTCGACGAAAAAAGCCGCGTGCCGGACCCGGACCGCCTGTTGCAGTCCTACCACCAGTCCACCGCCACCCTCAACCTGCTGCGCGCCTTTGCCCAAGGCGGTTTTGCCGACCTGCACCAGGTGCACAAATGGAACCTGGATTTCATCGCCAACTCCGCGCTGGCCGAGAAGTACAGCCAACTGGCCGACCGTATCGACGAAACCCTGGCCTTCATGCGCGCCTGCGGCATGGACAGCTCGCCGCAACTGCGCGAAACCAGCTTCTTCACCGCCCACGAAGCGCTGCTGCTCAACTACGAGCAAGCCTTTGTGCGCCGCGACAGCCTGACCAACGATTACTACGATTGCTCGGCGCACATGCTCTGGATCGGCGACCGCACCCGCCAACTGGACGGTGCCCACGTCGAGTTCCTGCGCGGGGTGAACAACCCGATCGGGGTCAAGGTCGGCCCGAGCATGAACCCGGATGACCTGATCCGCCTGATCGACATCCTCAACCCGGACAACGACCCTGGCCGTCTCAACCTCATTGCGCGCATGGGTGCGGGCAAGGTTGGTGATCATTTGCCAGGCTTGATCCGTGCCGTGCAGCGCGAAGGCAAGCAGGTGCTGTGGAGTTCCGACCCAATGCACGGCAACACCATCAAGGCCAGCAGCGGCTACAAGACTCGCGACTTTGCGCAGATCCTGGGTGAAGTGAAGGATTTCTTCCAGGTGCATCAGGCCGAGGGCACATATGCCGGCGGGATCCATATCGAGATGACCGGGCAGAACGTCACCGAATGCATCGGCGGCGCGCGACCGATCACCGAAGATGGCTTGTCGGATCGGTATCACACCCACTGCGATCCTCGGATGAATGCCGATCAGTCGCTGGAATTGGCGTTTCTGATTGCCGAAACCCTAA